>CALWOK010000095.1 GCA_944383125.1 uncultured Flavonifractor sp. | reverse complement strand
AATGGCGCCGGGGATCTGTTCGAGGAGCGCACCTGCACCTATCAGGAGGCCATGGTGATGACCAACCGGCTCATTCTGGCGGTCTATGACAGCCAGGATGCCGGCTCCAAGGGGCTGCTGTGGAAGGCTACCAACGGGGACAACACCCTCTATCTGCTGGGTACCATCCATCTGGACCGGAACAATGTGTATCCCCTCCACAAGTCGGTCCGGGAGGCCATTGCCGCCTCGGAAGAGGTAATTTTTGAGCTGGATCTGAATGACAAGGAGGGAATTGCCCTCCTCCAGAGCCTTCAGACCTACAGCGACGGTACCACCCTGGCCGACCACATTGACACCGACCTCTATCAGCGGGTCCGGTCGGCCGCCACCGCACTGGGTATGGAGGAAAACGCCCTGGATGGGTACAAGCCCTGGGCCTTGGCCACCATGTTTTCCACCCTCAGCATGGCGGATGACAGCACCTCTGCCAATGTGGTGGCCATTGACAGCTATGTGAACGCCGCAGCAGTCAATGGAGGCAAGACCATCGGAGCGGTGGAAACCTATGCCTTCCAGGGGGATATTTTCGACAGTCTCAGCCCGGAGTATCAGGGAAAATACCTGGATACTAGCCTGAGCCTGCTGGAGACCACCCAGTCTGGAAAGGCGCCGTCGGAGGAGACCCAGGAAGCCCTGAAGCAGCAGGAAGAAATGCTCAACGGCATGTTTTCTGCCTGGAAGGCCCGGGACCCGGAGGCCTTTCTGGAGGTCTATGACAAGCAGGCTATCCTGGACAGCGACGATGAGCTGAACGCCAAGCTGTTTACCGAGCGGGACCCCAACATGATTGAGGCGGCTGCGGCCTACCTGGAGACCGAGGGCAGCCACACCTACTTTATGGCGGTGGGTGTAGGCCACATGGTAGATCCCGGCGGCATTGTGGGCGGTTTGCGGGAGCTGGGGTATACGGTAGAACAGGTACCCTGAGCCGGCGAGAAAGGAACAGCTTATGATTCTGCACGGCAATATCGTTCATGCCCCTGTTCTGGGAGAACTGGAGGTGCGGACGCAAGGCTGGCTGGTGACAGAAGGAGAACAGGTGGCGGGAGTGTATGATACACTCCCGCCTCAATATGCAGACCAGCCGGTGACAGACTGGGGGGATGCCCTGATCATTCCCGCTTTCTGCGACCTCCACCTGCACGCCCCCCAGATTCTGAACCGGGGCATCGGCTACGACAAGGAACTGCTGCCCTGGCTGGAGACCTATACCTTTCCCACTGAGGCCCGCTTTGGAGACTGCGCCTTTGCCGAACGGGTGTGGAAGGCATTCCTGAATCATCTGTGGGCAGTGGGTACCCTGCGCTTCTCCGCCTTTGCCACCGTCCATAAGGAGGCAGCCTGGCGGCTCATGGAGCTGTCCGAGCAGTCCGGCCTGCGGGGGCTGGTGGGCAAGGTCAATATGGACCGCAATGCGCCCGATGCCCTGCGGGAGGATACCGACGCATCTCTGGCGGATACCGAAGAGTTGATTTGCCGCAGCCGGGAGGAGCTGCGCCGCACCGGCCTGATTCTCACCCCCCGGTTTGTTCCCTCCACCACCGAGCGGCTGATGGAGGGGCTGGGGCGCCTGGGAGAGCGGTACCATCTGCCGGTACAGTCCCACCTGGCGGAAAATCCCAGCGAGGTGGCCTGGGTGGCCTCACTGCACCCGGATATCCCCAGCTACACCGAGGTATACGACCGGTTTGGCCTGCTGAGGCAGAACCAGACCATTATGGCCCATGCCAGTTATCTGTCGGAGGCGGAAAAATGCCTGCTGCAGGAGCGAGGTGTGACGCTGGCCCACTGCGCCCTGTCCAATACCAATCTGTCCAGCGGGATCATGCCTCTGCGGCACCATCTGGAGCAGGGGCTGCGGTGCTGCGTGGCCAGCGACGTGGCGGGAGGCAACACCGCTGCTGTGGCGGCCTCTGTAGCCGCCACAGTGCAGACCTCCACGCTCCACACCCTCCGCCACCCGGAGCACGCCCCGGTATCCTGGGTGGAAGCCTTTTGGCTGGCCACCCGTGGGGCAGGGCAGTTCTTTGGAGATGTAGGGGCCTTTTTGCCCGGCTATGCCTTTGACGCTCTGGTCATCCGGCCGGACAGGCTGGACGCCCTGATGGAGCGCACCCCTGCGGAGCGTCTGGAGCAGTTCCTCTACCACGGGGACGACCGGAACATTGCCGCCCGCTATTGTGGCGGAACCTTTTTGCCCATGCCCTTTCCCCTGACATGACAGGACTGTAGCGCTTTTTAAAAGAACTTTTAGAAACCTATTGCCCGGAATCTGTTATGATAGAGACAACAGAAGCCGGCCGTATGAACATGGTATGGGAGGCTGAGACGGGAAAGGAGTCTGATGAGATGAAGGTAGGCTGGATCAATCAACGCAACCAGGGTGCATTTCACACGCTGCTTTTGCCGGAGGTTTCATCTGCCCTGGATCGGCGGGAGCGGGTGACAGTGCTGGGGCTGACCGAGGGTGAGATGGCCTGCGGGGCGCTGGCAGCCTGGGCAGAGCGGGAGGGCAGTCTGAGCATCCGGTCTCTCTATGTGGCTCCGCCCTACCGCCGCCGTGGAGGGGGCAGGATGCTGGTAACCACCCTGTGCAACCTGGCAGGCGCCGTGTGTGACCGGGTGCAGTGCGGCTATACCCAGACGTTGCCGGAGCATGAGGGCCTGGCCCCCTTTTTTACCGCCATGGGATTTCAGCGGGAAGAGGAGGAGGGGGGCATCTATCTGGTAAAGGTGGGAGAGCTGGAGCGCTTTCCCTTTTTGCAGCCGGTACATGAGGCATCCCAAAGGGTTGCGCCCTTTTCCCAGCTCCCCCTGGAGCTGCTGAAGGAGACCTATAAAAAGACCCTGGTTACAGGGGAAAATTACCTGGAGGTCCCACTGACCCATCCCACGGTCAACCAGGATGTGAGTGTGGCCGTCCTGGAGGACAGGCAGATCCGCTCCTTTGCTGTGCTGACCCATGACACCCCCGGATGGGTGACATTGGCCTGGGTCAAAAGCGCCCATCCGCAGGACCTGCCCGCACTGATCCGGTCTGCCTTTGTGCGGCTGCGGGCGGCCTATCCACCCGACACGGTTCTGGTGATCCGGGCGGTCCATCCGGTGTCCGCCCGTCTGGCACAAACCATTATTCCGGATGTTCCATCGGTTTCCCGTATGTTTGTGCGGAACCTGGTAAAGCAGTAAGGAGGGGCGTATGAGTCAGACACCCAATCAAATCAGACGAACCATGGAGCGTCAGACAGAAATCCAGATGCAGCCGGAGGCGGTCCACCTGGAGGCCCGGCCTGTTCAGATGGAGATGGCGCCCGTCATGGAGGAAGAAACCGACCAGCAGGAAGTAGAACTGAACACCCAACTGATGGCTGCCGTCCAGCAGCAGCTTCCGGCCGTGGACGCCCAGCAGACGGCCCCGGGGGCTCCGGTTCAGGTGGAGCCGTCTGCCAAAATGAGCTTTAAGGCCAAACAGCGGGAGAAACGGCACGCCAAGGCGGCTAAAAAAGCCTGCCCGGTGGGGACCGCCGCCACCTATGACATGGTAAAGCAGCTCAAAACCATGGATGTGGGCAAGGAAAACGCCATCCGGGACTATGGGGCATTGGCTGAGCAGCAAAAAGTGGACAAGCGGGTGCTCAAGGTCTTTTCCATCCCCTATCAGGTCAATAAAAAAGGACAACCTGCCACGCCCGAGGATCAGCAGGCCAAGGGCGCCGCTGATGCCTTTGTGCAGGACTACTGCTCCAAGGATATCCAGCGCCGCAAACCCCATCTGGACCGCATGGTGGACGATCTGCTGTCGGTACAGTATGCTCCCAACATGTTCAGCCAGTGGAATCTGCGCAAAGATGCCGCCAGGCTCAAGGAGATCGGGGACAAGATGGTGTATATGGAAAACGTCATGAAGGACCCGGTGAACAAGCCCTATTTTGAGCACATGGACCCGTTGCGCAAGGAGAAGCTGAAAGCGGCTTTTGATACCATATATAACCCCTTTGTAGGGGCGATGACCATGGTGTATCAGAAAAACGGGGTGGACTTCAATTCCGGCGACTACTATGGCTATGGAAGCATGCCTGCCATTCAAATGGGACAAGAGATGGCGGGGCAGATGGAACAGGACTTTCTGGCAGCTATACCGGTCTACCAGCAAAAAACAGAGGAAGTCCAGCAGGCCTTTGACCAGAAGGTATCCGCAGCGGCGGAGGACTATGCCGACCGGCTGCGCAAAGGAAATGAGAGCCTGGAACAAATCAAACAAGATCCCCGTTTACAGCTGGAAGAAAACGAAGAGACGTCCCAGTTCCTGACCCGGAGCGTGATGCTGCTCAAACCGGGGGAGGAGCACCATGAGGAAAATCTGAAAACCGTACAGCTTATGCTGGAAACCGGGCGGCTGAAGGGAGAGGCCCCCTCCCAGGATCTCTATCATCGCTTGAAAGAGGCCCTGGCGCCCAGAGTGCAAAAGGTGCTGGACTGTGACGTAGATGCACTGGCCGGCCTGTCAGACAACGCCCTGATGCTTCAGCTTCCCACGCTCAATGAACTGTTTATGGATAATATGTTTGTAGCCGACCTGATGAAAACCAAGCATTATACCGCACAGCCGGACGATGAGATGCCATTCACCATGAAGGACGATCTGGTTGGCATGTGTCTGGAGGAGTATTCCTATAAAGCCTCTATGCTGCGTGCGCTGTCGGAGCGTGCCCGGGCGCTGGCGCTGGACCATGAGCAGAAGCAAGGCACCATCCGCCAGGCGTGCTTCACCAGCAAGGAGTGGAGGGCAGCCAGCCCGGATATCCCGGCCTGGATTGAGAGCCGGAAGAGTATGGCCAGCGCACTGGAGAAATCCAGCAAGGAGAAGCTGAAAAAAGCCTATACACCTGGTACAGAGGAATACCAGAACATGATTACGCGAAAAATATTTCTGAAGAATCAGAAGTGCAGCCTGGCAGACGATCCTCTGGCCCAGGTTGGAGAGGAATATCGCCTGGGGCAGTCCGACCACATGAAGGCGGTGCGCAAGCGCTTAAGAGAAGAGCGGTACCATTCTCTGGCCCATACAAAGGAGGAAGTGGAGGAACGGGGACTTCCGCAAGATATCGGGGAACCGCTCTTCCGCTCCTTCGACAGCTTTTTGGCTACACGGGCGGCGCAGGAGCTGCTCACCCCGGAGCAGTTCCGCCAGCTGCTGGAGGATACCGGCGCCAGCGAGGCGGAAATGCCGCGCGAGGAGGCTATTCAGAAAAATGCCAGAGGGCTTGCCCAGTATAAGCGGGTTATCTCCGCCCAGTTTGAGATGTTTGAGCGGAAGTATGGCAGCCTGTTTGATCTGGATATGGAGCAGATGCTGGAGCATCAGCAGGAGCTGATGATGGATTTTGTAGACCTTCAGGTACCCCTGAATATGGTAACAAAATACCCGGATTTTATCGACCCCAATCAGCCGGAGGATGTGATGCTTCAGCACAGAGTGGAGTACTATGGTGTGGCTGGCAAGGCGATTTGCGATTTCTTTGCCTTCCTTGCGTCGGCTGACAGCATGGAGACCGCAAGAAACCTCCTGGAAGAGGGTAAGAAATACGGTGTCCAGATGGAGGGGTATGCCGCCAGCCTTGCGGCAATGCAGGAGCATCACCCCGGCTTCCGCCATCCGGTGGACTGGTCCCAGGGGATCCGCAACCCGGATGCCCCCCCGGAGGGATAAGGTGTAAAAACGGACCTGCCACATGTGCTGCGGCAGGTCCGTTTTTTGCGGCGACTGGGGCTTGTCCGGAGCAAAACTTTGTTATAAAAAGGGGGAGGTACGCTTTTGTCACCGGGGGGCAGTTGTCTGCCCCCCTGGTTTGTGCGGTTTTGACCCTTGTCTCTTGTGGGCAGTATGATATATACTATAAAGAACTGCACCCATACCGCATGTGAAGCGGAATTTATCTGCCATAAAGGAGCACAACATGATTACAGTTTCCGACCTGACCCTGGCATACAGCGGACAGCCCCTCTTCTCCCATGTGGACCTGCAATTTGTCAAGGGCAACTGCTACGGCATTATTGGAGCCAACGGGGCCGGTAAGTCCACCTTTCTGAAAATTCTCTCCGGCGATCTGGAACCCACCTCCGGCGAGGTGTCCATCCTGCCCAAAACCCGTATGTCGGTGCTCAAGCAGGACCAGAACGCCTATAACGCCTATTCCGTTATGGATACCGTCATTATGGGCAATCAGCGGCTGTACGACATCGGCAAGGAAAAGGACGCCCTCTATGAAAAGGAAGAGATGTCCGAGGCCGACGGCATCCGGGCCTGTGAACTGGAAGAGGAGTTTGCCGAGCTGGGCGGCTGGGAGGCCGAGAGCGACGCTTCCCGCATCCTCCAGGGGCTGGGTGTGGGTACCGAGTACCACCAGAACTCCATGGAGACCCTGGACGCCCGGCTGAAGGTGAAGGTGCTGCTGGCCCAGGCCCTCTTCGGCAACCCTGATATCCTGCTGCTGGACGAGCCCACCAACAACCTGGACATCAACGCTGTCAACTGGCTGGAGGATTTCCTGCTGGACTTTGAGGGAACCGTCATTGTGGTATCCCACGACCGCCACTTCCTCAACACCATCTGTACCCACATTGTGGATATTGACTACAACAAGATCAAGCTCTATGTGGGCAACTACGACTTCTGGTATGACGCCTCCCAGCTGATGCAGAACCTGATGAAGAACCAGAACAAGAAGAATGAGGAGAAGGCTCAGGAGCTGAAAGAATTTATCTCCCGGTTCTCCGCCAACAAGTCCAAGTCCAAGCAGGCCACCGCCCGGCGCAAGCTGCTGGAGAAGATCACCCTGGAGGAAATTCCCGCCTCCTCCCGCCGTTATCCCTGGGTGGCCTTCTCTCCTGACCGGGAGGTAGGCAAGGATATTCTCTTTGTCACCGACGTATCCAAGACCATCGACGGGGTAAAGGTGCTGGACAAGGTATCCTTCATTGTGGGCCATGGGGACAAGATTGCCTTTGTGGGTGACAATGAAAACGCCC
>CALWOK010000094.1 GCA_944383125.1 uncultured Flavonifractor sp. | reverse complement strand
GACCACCGTCAGACCAGCAGGGGCCATGTTCTTCTGGGCGCCGGCAAAGATAATGCCGTACTTGCTCACATCCACCGGACGGGACAGGATGTCGGAGGACATGTCGCACACAATGGGTACCCCGTTGGTTTCGGGAATGTACTGCCACTCGGTACCATAGATGGTATTGTTGGCACAGTAGTAGAAGTAGCTGGCCTCCGGGTCCAGCTTCAGCTGGTCCTGGGCGGGGATGTAGGTGTGGTTCTTATCGGCGGAAGAGGCCGCCAGATTGATCTGGCCGTACTTCTGGGCCTCTTTATAGGCGATGTTGGAGAAATTGCCGGTAACGGCATAGTCTGCCTTGCCGGTTTTGCCGATCAGATTCAGGGGCGCCATGGAGAACTGGCCGGAAGCCCCGCCCTGCAGGAAGAGAATCTTGTAGCCCTCCGGCACATTCATCAGCTTGCGCAGCTTGGCCTGGGTGTCGTCAAAGATCTTCTGAAATACTTTAGATCGGTGACTCATCTCCATGACTGACATGCCGGACCCCTGATAATTGGTGATCTCGGCTCCAGCACGCTCCAGCACTGCCAGGGGGAGCATGGACGGGCCTGCGGAGAAATTGAACACGCGCTCGTTACCCATGATAGATGGCCTCCTCATAATTCAATCAGTTGTTCCCAATGCTGCGCCATTCCGTCGCTTTACATTGATAAAGTCTATTATAGCCACCATCCACCTTTCCTGTCAATACCATGGAATACCCAAAACCACAGGTTGCCCGGGAAAAAGTTTGTGGATGTTTTGCGCTACCCCTTTGCACTCCGGCGCATTTTGTGTTACAATGCCCATAAACTGAGAGTTTAGTTTCCCAGGGGAGGAGAGAGAGCCTATGCTGCTTTCCGAGATCAAAGAGATCCTGAATGCCACCGTCCTATGGGGCGAGGAACACCTGGACCGGGAGGTTGTGTCCGCCTGTGGCAGCGACTTCATGAGTGACGTGCTGGCCTATGTCAAAAACCAGCCGGTGCTCCTCACCGGTCTTGTCAACCCCCAGGTGATCCGTACGGCTGACATGATGGAAATGTGCTGCATCATCTTTGTCCGGGGCAAGGTACCCAGCCAGGATATGATCAATCTGGCCAAAGACCGGGATATTGTCATCATGACCTGCCCCAAGCGGATGTACGAGGCCTGCGGTCTGCTCTACTACAATGGATTGCGAGGGAATTGCGATGGAAACGATTAAACTTGTCTACCCCGTGGAGGGCGGCGATCTGATTGAGGCCGGCGAAGCCTCCAGCAAAATGAAGCTCACCCTGAAAAAGCTGGGACTGCCCCAGGACGTAATCCGCAGAGCCTCCATCTGTATGTATGAGGGAGAAATCAACATGGTCATCCATGCCGACGGCGGCGAGGCCCAGGTGGAGGTGGACTCCGACCAGATCCTTATCCGCATGATCGACTCCGGCCCCGGCATTCCCAACGTACAGCAGGCCATGCAGGAGGGCTTCTCCACCGCCGACTCCACCGCCCGGGAGCTGGGCTTCGGCGCCGGGATGGGTCTGCCCAACATGAAGCGGTATTCCGACGAGATGACCATTGATACTGTGGTTGGTACCGGTACCACAGTGACCGTCAAGATCAAAATTCCCCAGTGATGGGTTTGTCCTTATCAAAGCGAGGTGAGACAGGGTTATGGCGATGAGACATTCCGTGGTACTGGACAGCAGACGCTGCCGCGGCTGTACCTCCTGCATCAAGGGCTGTCCGACTGAGGCCATCCGTGTCCGTGGCCGCAAAGCCACCATTTTACCGGACCGGTGTATTGACTGCGGCCAGTGCATCCGTATCTGCCCCCACAAGGCCATCAAATCGGTGGGCGATCAGCTGGACATCCTCTCCCAGTTCCAGTATTGCGTGGCTCTGCCGGAGCCTGCCCTCTACGGGCAGTTCCATAATCTGGACAACATTGACATTGTGCTGAACGCCCTGTTGAAAATCGGGTTTCACAAGGTATTTGAGGTGGCAAAGGCCGCCGAGATGATCTCTGATTATGAGCGCCAGTGTATCTGCTCCGGCCCGCCCGACGTGACGCCCCAGATTTCCTCCTCCTGCCCTACCGTCCTGCGGCTGATCCGGATGCGCTTTCCCAAGCTGCTGCCCCATGTGGCCTGCACCATCCTGCCCATGGAGCTGGCTGCCATCCTGGCCCGGCGGGAGGCAGTGGCAGAAACCGGCCTTCCTCCGGAGCAGATCGGGGTCTTTGCCATTGTCCCCTGCTCCTCCAAGGTAACGGCCGCCCGGGTATCTGAGGGCTTGCAGGAGCCGGTGCTGGACGGCGCCTTCGCCATCCGGGATATTTATCTGCGGCTGCTCAGTCCCATGAAGCATCTGGAACACATAGAGCCTATGACCTCCTCCGGTATTATGGGGCTGGGCTGGGCCTCCTGCGGCGGAGAAAGTTCCGCCCGCCTGCGGGAGCGGTGTGTGGCGGTGGACGGGGTATCCAACGTCATCCGGATGCTGGAGGAAATTGAGGACGGCCGTCTGCCCGAGGCAGACTTTCTGGAGCTGTCCGCCTGTACACAGGGCTGTGTGGGGGGCTGTTTTGCCGTAGAAAATCCCTATGCCGCCAAAATGCGGATCAAAAGCCTGATGAAAGGACAGCCCGTATCCCGCAACCGCTTTACCTTGGAAGGCGCGGAGCGGGAGATTGTACGGCGGGATAAGGAGCTGCAATATCTGCCCGCCTTTGTGCTGGATCAGGATCTGGGGGCCGCCTTGAACAAGCAGCTGCGCATACAGGAATTGGAATCCCATCTGCCCGGGCTGCACTGCGGCTCCTGCGGCGCCCCCTCCTGCCACGCCTTTGCAGAGGATGTGGTACTGGGCCGGGCTACCGTAGATGACTGTATCTTCAAGGTACGGGAGCGGATGCGCTCCATGGCAGGCAAGGAAGAGGCGGACGACTATCTGCCGCCCCCCTTCCGTCGTCAGCAGCACGAAACTTCCAGACGATAACCCAAGCCGCCGTAATGCGCACTGCGTTTTACGGCGGCTTTTTGCATCACCCAAGGAAACAAAGGAGGAGTATCTTATGACCGTTCAACAACTGATTGCATCCATGAACCTGACCGTGTTCCATCTGACCGACTCCCAGCGCGCCGTTACCGGCGGCTATGTGGGCGATCTGCTCAGCTGGGTCATGGGCCGGGCAGGGCAGGACTGTGCCTGGCTCACCATCATGTCCAATCAGAATGTGGCTGCCGTGGCGCTGATGGCCGACGTCTCCTGCGTTGTTCTGACCGAAGGGGTGCAGCCCGATGAGGATTTGCTCCGCAGAGCCAAAGAAAAATCCGTCACCCTGCTGGGTACCCCTCTGGATACCTTTACCGCCGCCTGTAAGCTGGGACAGGCCCTGAACTGAGTCCTGTGCTGAAAGAAGGGACCTGCTTGAAGTATTATTACGATCTCCATTTACATTCCTGCCTCTCCCCCTGCGGCAGCGAGGATATGACCCCTGCCAATCTGGCCGCCATGTGCGCTCTGGCAGGTCTGGACATTGTGGCCCTCACCGATCACAATACCACCCGCAACTGTCCCCCCTTCTGCCGGGCCGCCGCCGGCCATGGTCTGCTGGCTCTGGCAGGTATGGAGCTGTGTACCCAGGAGGATATCCATGTGGTATGTCTCTTTCCCTCGCCGGAGGAGGCTGCCCCCTTTGATGCCTACGTCTCTGACCACTTGTCCCCCATGCAGAACCAGCCGGACCTGTTTGGTCCCCAGATTCAGATGGGAGACGAGGATGAGGTTTTGGGAGAGGATACCCGCTTTCTGGCTGGCAGCACAGACATTCCCGTCTACCAGGTGGCCCAGCTGGTGGCCCAGTTTGGCGGGGTTGCCATTCCGGCCCATATTGACCGTCCCTCCTATTCCCTGCTGGGGGTACTGGGCCTGTGGGACCCGGAGCTGGCCTTCCCCACCGCAGAGCTGTCCCACAACTGCCCCCCTGATTTCATCCAGCGTCCCGATCTGTCCGGTCTGCGCTTTATTACCGGCTCAGATGCGCACTATCTGGAACAGGTGTGGGGGGCGGAGCACAGCATGGATTTGCCGGAGCGCTCCCCTCAGGCAGTGCTGCACTGGCTGTCCCAGCAAGGGATTTAACTGGCCAGTTTTCTTTTCTTTACAAAAAAAGTTTAATGTGATATAATTTTTTTGACGTGACTTAACCGCCTGCCCTCTGCCGCGGTCCCGTGATCTGCGGAACAGACCGGCGGAGTGGTGGGCGGTTTTTCTTTTGCCGCACATGTCGTGCCAAAAACAGTTCAGAAAGGAAGGACAAGTCCATGCCAAACTGCAAGACCATTGTTCCTTACCGGGGTACCCCTGAGCAGGAGGAACGTCTGCGCCAGGTGATTGCCGAGCACAAGGGGCAGCCTGGCGCCACTATGCCTGTATTGCAGGCAGCCCAGGAAATTTTCGGCTATCTGCCTGAGGAGGTCCAGATTATCATCGCCGAGGGCCTTGATATTCCCCTGTCCGAAGTGTACGGTGTCGCCTCCTTTTACGCCCAGTTTACCCTGAACCCCAAGGGTAAGTATCAGATCTCTGTCTGCCTGGGAACTGCCTGCTATGTGAAGGGCGCCGCCGCCATTCTCAATGCCGTGGAGCAGAAGCTGGGTATCACCCCCGGCACCATCACCCCCGACGGCAAGTTCTCTCTGGATTCCTGCCGCTGTGTGGGTGCCTGTGGTCTGGCCCCCGTCATGATGATCAACAATGACGTGTACGGCCGCCTCACCCCCGATCAGGTGGGTCCCATTCTGGACATGTACAAATAAGCTATGAAGGAAATTGCCCTCCATGCTCTGGATATCGCCCAGAATTCCACCGCCGCCCATGCCACACGGCTGGACATTACCCTGACAGAAAGCGATGGTACCCTGACCCTGGCCCTGGCCGACAATGGTGTGGGCATGAGTCCCCAGCTGCTGGCCCAGGTCAGCGATCCCTTTACCACCACCCGCACCACCCGCAAAATGGGCCTCGGGCTGCCTCTGCTGCGGCTGGCAGCAGAGCAGACAGGGGGTACTCTCTCCATCGAGAGCACCGAGGGTGTGGGGACCACGGTAACTGCCGTCTTTCTGGCCGGCCATATCGACTGCCCCCCGGTTGGGGACATGGGTACCACCATTACCTTTCTGCTCCAGGGAACACCTGATCTGCACCTGTGCTACCGTCACAGGGTGGGGCAGCGGGTCTTTGTTCTGGATACCGACCAGCTCCACGATCAGCTCGGCCCGGACATTTCCCTGGCCGAGCCGGAGGTGATTCTCTGGATCAGAGATTACTTGCAGGAACAGGAACTTCTGTTACGAGAAAATGAGGAGATGAAAGCATGAAAAGTCTTGCAGAACTGCAGGCCATCCGTGACCGGATGCGCAGCCAGATTGACCTGCGTGACGCCGGCGATGACCGCATTCGTGTGGTAGTAGGTATGGCCACCTGCGGCATTGCCGCCGGCGCCCGGCCAGTGCTCAATACATTGCTGGAAGAGGTCAACAAGCGCAACCTGCAAAATGTCACCGTTTCCCAGACCGGCTGCATCGGCGTCTGCCGCCTGGAGCCTATTGTGGAGGTATATGTCCCTGGCCAGGAAAAAGTCACCTATGTAAAAATGACCCCCGACAAGGTGGCTTCCATCGTCAGCGAGCATCTGGTAAACGGCCGTGTGGTGGAAGAATACACCATCGGCGCAGCAGAATAAGGGAGGGTCAGACATGAGCTTTATTCGTTCCCATATTCTGGTCTGTACCGGTACCGGCTGTTCCTCTTCTGACAGCATCAAGATTATTGAGGAATTTGAACGGCAGCTGGCTGCGCAGGGCATGGACAAAGAGGCCAAGGTGGTACGCACCGGCTGCTTCGGTCTGTGCGCCCTGGGTCCCATCGTCACCGTCTATCCCGAAGGCGCCTGCTACACCCATGTCACGGTGGACGATGTGGAGGAAATTGTCTCTGAGCATATTGTCAAGGGCCGCATTGTCAAACGGCTTTTGAATAAAAACGCTGCGGAAGAAGGTCCTGTCACCTCTTTGACCGAAACCCGCTTCTACAAGCATCAGCAGCGCATTGCCCTGCGCAACTGCGGCGTCATCAATCCTGAAAGCATTGACGAGTACATCGGTGTGGACGGCTATGCCGCCCTGGGCAAAATCCTCTCCGAGCAGATTCCCCCCCAGCAGGTGATTGATACCATTAAGGCCTCCGGTCTTCGGGGACGTGGCGGCGCCGGCTTCTCCACCGGTCTGAAGTGGCAGTTTACCCACGATGCTGTCAGCCCTGACGGCGTCAAGTTTGTCTGCTGTAACGCCGACGAGGGCGACCCGGGCGCCTTTATGGACCGCTCCGTGCTGGAGGGTGATCCCCACACCATTATTGAGGCTATGACCATTGCCGGATACGCTGTAGGGGCGCATCAGGGCTACATCTACGTCCGGGCTGAGTATCCCATCGCCGTCAAGCGGCTGGAAACCGCCATTGGCCAGGCCAAGGAATACGGTCTGCTGGGTAAGAATATCTTTGAATCCGGTTTTGACTTTGACCTGGAGCTGCGGCTGGGCGCCGGCGCCTTTGTGTGCGGCGAGGAGACTGCCCTGATGCGCTCCATTGAGGGCCATCGGGGTGAGCCAAAGACCCGTCCCCCCTTCCCCGCAGTCAAGGGTCTTTTCGACCGTCCCACTTTGCTGAACAACGTGGAAACCTACGCCAATATTACCTGGATTCTCAATCACGGTGCCGAGGCCTTTGCAGCCATTGGTACCGAGAAGAGCAAGGGTACCAAGGTATTCGCACTGGGCGGCAAGATTACCAACACCGGCCTGGTGGAGGTACCCATGGGTACTACCCTGCGCACCGTGGTGGAGGAAATCGGCGGCGGTGTTCCCGGTGGCAAACAGTTCAAAGCCGCCCAGACCGGCGGCCCCTCCGGCGGCTGTATCCCCGCCTCCCTCATTGACACGCCCATTGACTATGATTCTCTGGCCTCCATCGGCTCTATGATGGGTTCCGGTGGTCTGATTGTCATGGACGAGGACAACTGCATGGTGGACATTGCCAAGTTCTATCTGGAGTTCATTGTGGATGAGTCCTGCGGCAAGTGCGTCCCCTGCCGCATCGGTACCAAGCGTCTGCTGGACTTGCTGACCAAAATCACCGAGGGCAATGGCGAGCCGGAGGATCTGGACACCATTGAGGAGCTGTGCCAGCATATCAAGCAGTCCGCCCTCTGCGGCCTGGGTCAGACCACTCCCAACCCGGTACTCTCCACGCTGAAGCACTTCCGGGAAGAGTATGAGGCCCATATTTATGAAAAACGCTGTCCTGCCGGCGTGTGTAAGTCTTTGATTCAGTATGTGGTGGATCCCACCAAGTGTAAGGGCTGTACCCGCTGTGCCCAGGGCTGCCCCACCGGCGCTATTTCCGGCGCTGTGCGTGCTCCCCATATCATCAACCAGTCCAAGTGTATCAAGTGCGGTGCCTGTATGGATCACTGCCGCTTTGATGCCATCAGCAAGCAGTAAGGGAGGGAACGGACATGGAGGAAAAGATGATATCTCTGCACATCAACAACATCCCCGTCACCGTTCCCGCTGGGACCACGGTGCTGGAAGCTGCCCGCTCTGCGGGTATCAAGATTCCTTCTCTCTGTTTCCTGAAGGATATCAACGAAATTGGTGCCTGCCGGATCTGCGTGGTAGAGGTCAAGGGCGCCAAAAGTCTGGTGGCCTCCTGCGTTTACCCCGTGGCCGAAGGCATGGAGGTATTCACCAATACGGAGCAGGTACGCAAATCCCGTCAGCTCACGCTGGAGCTGATTTTGTCAAACCACCGTATGGACTGTCTTACCTGCGCCCGCAACTCCCACTGTGAACTGCGGCAGTTGGCTGCCGATCTGGGCATTGATGCTGTGCGCTATGCCAGCGACAATATGTACCCTCAGATTGAGGAATCTGCTCCCCATCTGGTACGGGATAACTCCAAGTGTGTTCTGTGCCGCCGTTGTACCGCTGTTTGCCGGGCCACCCAGGAAGTGGGCGTCATCGGTACCAACGACCGTGGCTTTGCCACCCACATTGGCTGCGCCTTTGACCGGGATCTGAATGAGGTGGACTGTGTGTCCTGCGGCCAGTGTATTGTGGCCTGTCCCACCGGTGCTCTGTCCGAAAAGGATGATACTGCCAAGGTACTGGCTGCCCTGGCCGACTCTACCAAGCATGTGGTGGTTGGTCCTGCCCCTTCCGTCCGTGTGACCTTGGGTGAGTGCTTCGGTATGCCCATCGGCACCAATGTGGAAGGTCAGATGATTACCGCCCTCCACCGGCTGGGTTTTGACAAGGTCTTTGATGTAGACACCGCCGCTGACTTTACCATTATGGAGGAAGGTACCGAGTTTCTCCATCGTCTGAAGGACGGCGGTACCCTGCCTCTGATTACCTCTTGTTCCCCCGGTTGGATTCGCTATCTGGAGCAGCACGCTCCTGAAATGATCCGTAACGTGTCCAGCTGTAAGTCTCCCCAGCAGATGTTCGGTTCTCTGGTCAAGACCTATTACGCCGAGCAGGCAGGCATTGATCCTCAGGACATCTTTGTCGTATCCATCATGCCCTGTACCGCCAAGAAATATGAGGTACACCGGGAAGAGCAGCGTTTGCCCAACGGCTGTATGCCTGTGGACGTATCCCTCACCACCCGAGAGCTGGGCCGCATGATTACCCAGGCCGGTATGCTGTTTGACCATCTGCCTGAGGGGCAGTTTGATGAGATGCTGGGCATCTCTACCGGCGCTGCTACCATTTTCGGCGCCTCCGGCGGTGTAATGGAAGCTGCACTGCGTACTGTGGTAGAAAAGCTCACCGGCGAGGGGATGGCTCCTCTGGAGTATCATGAAGTCCGTGGCATGAAGGGCGTCAAGGAGGCCTCTTATGATCTGCCCGGCCGTACCGTCAAAATTTGTGTAGCTTCCGGTCTGCACAATGTGAAGCTGGTGCTGGACGGCATCAAAGACGGCTCTTTGCAGTATGACTTTGTGGAGTTTATGGCCTGTCCCGGCGGCTGCATCAATGGCGGCGGTCAGCCCTTGCAGCACGCTGATGTCCGTAACTTTACCGATATCAAGAGTCTGCGTGCCTCCGCTCTGTATAAGCAGGATGAAGGCATGGAGTACCGCCGCAGCCACGAAAATCCCGTGGTACAGACCGTCTACCGCACCTATCTGGGCGAGCCTGGCGGACCCAAGGCCCATTCCCTGCTCCACTGCTCCTATATCAAACAAAAGCGCTATCGGGTTTAATAGGCAAAGGGAGCATTGCAGAATAACCAACTGCAGCACTCCCTTATTTTATGTGTACAAGGAAGGTCAGGAATCACAGTCTGTGGAAAACAGGTGCAAAAAAGCAGAAAAAGGGCGCAGGAAACCAGACCCCAGAGCCAAACATGGAGCCAAACGTGGAAAAGACTCTGTTTTCTATGGGCTCATTTTGCAACGCGCTCTTCTTTGCCATTGAAAAAAAAGCAAATAGTAAGGCGGACAGCTTTCGCTGTCCGCCTTGTGTTGGCATTACCTATTTTCCCGGTCCGTCTCCAGACAAGTATTTTCGGCGCAGATGAGCTTAACTTCCGTGTTCGGGATGGGAACGGGTGGACCCTCATCGCAATCAACACCA
>CALWOK010000093.1 GCA_944383125.1 uncultured Flavonifractor sp. | reverse complement strand
AACGGAACACGGTGGGGCAGATGGAGTTGACGTTGATGTGGTACTTGGCGGTCAGGTCGCAGGCCAGGCAGGACACCATCAGGTCGGCGCCGCCCTTGGAGGTGCAGTAACCGGTGTAGCCGGCCATACCGCGCTTGGAGCGCTGGGAGGTGACAATGACCATCTTGCCCCGCTTGGTGTTGTCAGCCTCGTACTGGGCCACCATCTGGTGGGCCACATATTTGGTGACGATGTACACGCTCTTACAGTCGGCGTCCATAATGTACTGCCAGTCGGCTACGGACTGCTCCAGCACGTTCTGGGGCTTGTTGTAGCCGTGGGACACAGCCAGAATGTCAATGGCGCCGTACTTGGCCACACAGGCCTTCACCAGGGCATCCACATCCTCTTCCTTGGCGGGGTCGGCTACAAAGTAGGCGCAGTCGATGCCCTCGGCCTTGAACTCATCCTCCAGAGCCTTCAGCTTGCCGTCGTTGCGGCCGGTCATAAAGACCTTGGCGCCGGCGTAGCCGTAGGCCTTGGCCAGCACGCAGCCCAGAGCGCCGGTGGCGCCGGTGACAAGAGCCACCTTATCCTTCACGGAGAACATGTTTTCAACAAAAGACTTTTGAACAGGAACCATGATACTTTTCCTCCTTCAATTAGTACGGTGGTCTTTGGGCCGGGAACTTAAGCGTTGGGATAGTTGATGATGACCAGCATACGGGCGGGCAGGTTGCTCTCGTTCTTCAGGCCACGGCCCTCGTTGGGGGGGAAGGAGATGGACTCGTTGGCGTGGATGACATACTTCTTGCCGTCCTTGTCGGTGACGGTCATCTCGCCCTCCAGGACATAGTAGACCTTTTCCAGGGGGTTGTCATCGTAGGCCCAATCGGCGCCGCCGCCGGGCAGGAAGGTGGAAACGCCCATCCAGAACTTCTCGGCGCCGGTTTCCTCTTTGCCATGCATGCGCATGGCGACGCAGCCGAAGTGGCCGGGAGCCTCGTAGGGTTTCAGTTCTTCCACAGTGCGCTTGACCATTTGAAATCCGCTCCTTTTAAAACAGTAATGTGTCATGTCGGGGTTGTCATTTCCTGCTGCTTCTCAGCATTTTGTCTGGTAACAGTGTAGTCACATTGAGGGATTTGTGCAATACGAACAATTATGTAAGTAGGTAACTGAAAGGTTTTCACTTACCGTTTGGTAAGGATGGCGGTTTTTGTGGAAAGCGTCCAAGGAGAGAAAATGGAAATCATGGAAAATCCACAATAAACGGGCAGGTCAAAAGGAAAACTGTAGGATTTACACAAAAATATTGTTAAAATTTTGGCGTATCACAAAGGGAAGTATGGAGAGACAACTTGTGAGAGCGGCCAAGGGTATGATATGATAGAAACTGAACAAAACAAGAAGATTATCTCTGTGATCCAGCAAAGAAAGAGGGTAACTGTCCGTGTGGAGCGATCATTTTAAAACGCCAACCAATCCTTATCACTATGTGCTGCAATGTATCGGCGGCAAGTGGAAAATGACCATTCTTCATGAGATACACACCTACGGCAGCATCCGCTTCAACCAGACCCTGAAGGCGCTGCCCATTTCTGAAAAGGTGTTCAGCCAGCAGCTGAAGGAGCTGGTAGATGCCGGTCTGATCCGCCGTATTTCCTACGATACCATACCGCCCAAGGTGGAGTATGTGCTGACGCCCAGCGGGGAGCAGCTGATTCCCGCTCTGGATGCCCTTTATATCTGGAGTATCCGCCAGATGGACCAGCAGGGGATCCCCATTGATATCGACGCCTTTGTGGTTCATAACTCCAGCAAATATGTGGACGAGCTGCAGGAGATTATGGACGCCAATGATTACACGCCGGAGCACAAGCGGAAAGGCCGGGAACGGCTGGAGGAATGAAATGCCAGGGCCTGCTGCAACCTTGCGGCAGGCCCTTTGCCATGATGTTGCCCTGGGAGCGTTGCAATTACCTGCGGATTGGGGTATCATAAGCGCTAGAAACGAACCTTTCCAAAGGAGGCGCCATCAATGCGAGATGGATTTGTAACAGTGGCGGCAGGTACCCCCAAAATTCGGGTGGCTGACTGCCGCTATAATGCGGAACAGATTTTTACCCTCATGCGGGAGGCAGACAAGCAGAGGGTCAAAGTGCTGGTACTGCCTGAGCTTTGTCTCACCGGCTATACCTGCGGCGACCTGTTTCTCCAGCCTACGCTGCAAAAGGGGGCGGAAGAGGGCCTTGCCACCATCCTGGAGGCCACCAAAAACCTGGATATGATTGCGGCGATCGGTCTGCCGGTGTGGAACAAATGGGATAACAAACTATATAACTGTGCGGCAGTCATACAAAAAGGCAAGATTCTGGGCCTGACGCCCAAGACCAACCTGCCCAACTACGGGGAGTTCTACGAGGGGCGGTGGTTTGCTTCCGGAGCCGGAGTGGATACCGCCGTATCCCTGTGCGGACAGGAGGTGTCCCTGTCTGCCGGCCATTTGTATGCCTGTTATGATCTGCCCAATCTGGTCATTGGAGTGGAGATCTGTGAGGATCTTTGGTCCCCTGAGCCCCCCTCCATCCGGGCGGCCCGGGCGGGGGCTACCCTCATGCTGAACCTGTCGGCCTCCAATGAGCTGGCAGGCAAAGCGGCCTACCGCCGGGGTCTGGTATCTGGACAGAGCGGGCGGCTGGTGTGCGGCTATGTGTATGCCGACGCTGGAGAGGGGGAGTCCACCACCGATCTGGTCTTTGCCGGCCACAACATTGTGGCGGAAAACGGTACCATTCTGGCGGAGCGGCGGTTTGCCTCTGGGTTGACCATCAGTGAACTGGATGTGGACCGGCTGGTATATGAGCGGCAGCGGATGAATACCTACCGGGCCGATCCCAATCAGGAGTGCAGCCGTATTTTCTTTGACCTGGCGCAGAGCGATACCCGGCTTACCCGTCCGGTATCCCCCACGCCCTTTGTCCCCCAGGATGCCACCGACCGGGCAGAGCGGTGCAATGAAATTCTGTACACCGCAGCGCTGGGCCTGAAAAAGCGGCTGGAGCATACCCAGGCCAAAACAGCGGTAGTGGGCCTGTCCGGCGGACTGGATTCCACGTTGGCGGTGCTCATTACGGCGGTATCCATGGAAATGCTGGACCGGCCTGCCAGTGATATCATTGCGGTGACCATGCCCTGCTTCGGAACTACTGACCGCACCAAGTCCAATGCCGTGCTGCTGGCGGAACGGCTGGGCTGTACCCTCCGGACCATTGAGATTGGCGAGTCGGTACGCCGCCATTTCAAGGACATCGGGCAGTCCATGGAGGACCACGACGTCACCTTTGAGAACGGCCAGGCCAGGGAGCGTACCCAGGTGCTGATGGACATTGCCAACCAGACCGGCGGGCTGGTGATTGGAACAGGGGATCTCAGTGAGCTGGCCCTGGGCTGGTGTACCTACAACGGGGATCATATGAGCAACTATGCCGTCAATGCCGGCATTCCCAAAACGCTGGTGCGCCATCTGGTCAGCTTTATTTCCGATGACAAGGAGGCCCAGGACCCCCAGCTGTCCGGCGTATTGGCGGATATTCTGGATACCCCCGTCTCTCCCGAGCTGCTTCCTGCTATTGAGGGGAAAATTGCCCAAAAGACCGAGGATCTGGTAGGACCATATGAGCTTCACGACTTCTATCTCTATTATGCGATCCGCTGGGGATTCCCGCCCCGGAAGGTGCTGCGGCTGGCAGAGTACGCCTTTGGACGGCGCTATGACCGTGCCACCCTGCTGAAGTGGCTGAACAACTTTTACCGCCGCTTTTTCTCCCAGCAGTTCAAGCGCTCCTGTCTGCCTGACGGCCCCAAGGTGGGCTCGGTGGCCCTCTCCCCCCGGGGAGACTGGAGAATGCCCTCTGATGCGGTTTCTGCCCTGTGGCTGGAGGAACTGGACACGCTGGAGGGCGCATGAATCTGTATCTGGACCTCTTTTGTACCTTTGCCCGGGTGGGTGTATGCACCTTTGGCGGCGGCTATGCCATGCTGTCCCTGCTTCAGCGGGAACTGGTGGAAAAACGGGGGTGGGCCTCGGAAGAGGAGCTGTCCGACTACTTTGCCATCGGGCAGTGTACCCCTGGTGTCATTGCCGTCAATACCGCCACCTTTGTGGGGCATAAGCTCCTGGGAGCGGCAGGGGGGGTCGCAGCCACCTTGGGGCTGGTCTTTCCCTGCCTGGTAATCATTATGCTCATTGCGGCCTTTTTGCAGAATTTTGCCCAGTTACCGGCGGTGATTCATGCCTTTAACGGTGTGCGGGCCTGCGTGTGCGCCCTGATTTTATCCAGTGTGCTCAGGCTGCGGAAAAGCACCGTTCTGGACCTGCCCACCCGGTGTATTTTTGTGGTGGTGCTGGTTCTGGCTGTAACAGGGAATTTTGTCACCTTTCCGGCAGACACCCTGTGGGGAATTGCCCTGAACTATGTGCTCTCCCCTGTGGTACTGGTGGTGGCAGCCGGAGTGGTGGGACTGTGCATCCGCTCTGCAAAGGGAGGGAACCGGGCATGATTTACCTCCAGCTGTTTTATGAGTTTTTCAAAACGGGCCTGTTTGCCGTCGGCGGAGGACTGGCTACCATACCCTTCCTCACCGATATGGGGACCCGTACCGGATGGTTTTCCTCCGGGGAGCTGGCCAACATGATTGCCATTTCTGAGTCTACCCCAGGCCCTATGGGAGTGAATATGGCTACCTATGTGGGCTACCACACCGGCGGTCTGCTGGGAGGGGTGATTGCCACGCTGGGGCTGATTACCCCCTCGATTCTGGTGATTTTGGCGATAGCGGGATTTCTCAGAAAATTCCGGGAGAGCAAAGGGGTCAACGGGGTATTCTACGGCATCCGTCCCGCCTCCACCGCTCTGATCACTGCTGCTCTGGTGGAGGTATGCGCCATTGCCCTGGTGAATACCGGGACAGCCTGGGGGGCGGCAGACTTTTTCCGGTGGAAGGCCGTAGTGCTGGCGGTGGTGGTCTTTCTCTGCCTGCACATCAAACTGCTGAAAAAACTGCATCCCATTGTATACATCGCAGCTTCTGCGGTCATTGGGGTTCTTTTGGAGCTTTAAAACATCGGCGGGAGGGCTTTTGCAGCCCTCCCGCCCTTCCGGAGAGATGGATATGCGGATTGCCAACCTTGTTGCCGATTCTATTGTAGATGGTCCCGGTCTGCGGTGTACCGTCTTTACCCAGGGCTGTCCTCACCGCTGCCCCGGCTGCCACAATCCCGATACCCATACCCCTGACGGCGGGCGGGAGGTTTCGGTGGCCGAGCTGGCAGAACAGCTCTTTGCCAATCCCCTGACAAGTGGACTGACTCTGTCCGGCGGAGAACCCTTTTGTCAGGCAGAAGCGTGTGCCGCCCTGGCCTCGCTGGCCTGGGAGCGGGGGCTGAATGTGTGGGTTTATACGGGGTATGAATATGAAGCCCTGCTGGAACGGGGTGATCCCCATGTGATGGCCCTGCTGGAACACACCCATGTGCTGGTAGACGGCCCCTTTGTGGAGGGGATGAAATCCTATGACGCCCTCTTTCGTGGGAGCAGCAACCAGCGGCTGATTGATGTACCGCAAAGCCTGGAAACCGGCGCTGTGGTACTGTGGCAGCAGCCCGACCCGCTGGCCCACTTTACCCGTCCGGAAAGCTGATGGTGGAAGGTGTGCTGCTACAGTACAGGTTTTTTCTGTAAATTGAGGTAAGGGGGCGTTTGCATGACCCTGGCGGATTTTCAGGCCAGGTGGACAGGCCATGTACCTGGTATACAGGATATTACCAGGACCTATGGGGTGCTGGTACCGCTGGTGGAGGGGCCGGAAGGGCTGAGCCTGCTCTTTGAGGTACGGGCGGATACTCTGGGGCGGCAGCCGGGGGAGGTGTGCTTTCCCGGCGGCAAGGTAGAGCCGGGAGAGGAGCCCCGGCAGTGTGCCCTGCGGGAGACCTGGGAAGAGCTGGGCATCCCATCTGACCAGGTGGATGTGATTGGGCCGTTGGATCTGGTGGTGCATCCGGGGCGGTTTGTGCTGTACCCCTTTCTCGGGGTGCTCTCTTCCCAGGCGATGGAGTGTCTGCAGCCCAACCCGGATGAGGTAAAGGAAACCTTTCTGGTGCCGGTGTCCTGGCTGACAGCCCACCCGCCGGAGATTTATACCTATCAGCTGAACCCCCAGGTGGGAGAGGACTTTCCCTATGAACGCATTGGATTCCCTGATGGGTACCGCTGGAGGGGCGGGGAAATCACGGTACCCATCTATGCCTGGCCGGAGCATCCCATCTGGGGGCTGACCGGCCGCATGGTCCGCAATCTGATGGAGGGTATGAGATGAGGCCGCCGGAACAGCTGGGGCCTTACCGTTATGTCCAGTCGGAGCACAGCTTCCCGCTGGGGCAGGACAGCCTGCTGCTGGCGGATTTTGTGACGCTGCGGCGGGGAGACAGGGTGTGGGATCTGGGCTGTGGGGCCGGCGCCTTGCTGCTGCTGCTGGCAGCCCGGCAGGCTACCCTCCAGCTGTCCGGTGTGGAAGTGTCGCAAGAGGATAGCGCCCTGGCCCGGAAGAATCTGGCGGACAATGGACTGACGGGTACCATTTATACCGGAGATATCCGCACGCTGTGGAAAACCTTCCCCTCCGGGTGCTGCTCTCTGGCAGTATCCAATCCGCCCTATTTCAAAGCAAACAGCGGCGGCCAGGGCGGCCCCGCCCGTACGGAGGGGGCCACCCTGGCCGACTGGTGCGCCGCTGCCGGGCGGCTGGTGAAAAACGGGGGGCGCTTTGCACTGGTTCACCGGCCGGAACGGCTGGGGGAACTTTTTTCTGCCCTGCAAGCCCATGGACTGGAGCCAAAACGGATGCAGCTCATTCAGCACCACCATCAAAGCCCCCCCTCTGCCGTATTGGTGGAGGCGGTGCGCCAGGGCAGACCGGGGCTGGAGGTACTGCCTACAAAACTGATTCACCGGAGGGAATGACCATGGCCGGAAGGTTATATCTGGTTCCAACCCCCATTGGAAACCTGGGGGATATTTCACAGCGCATAGCAGATACCCTGGCATCTGTGGACTTTATTGCGGCAGAAGATACCCGGGTATCGCTGAAGCTGCTCAACCATCTGGGCCTGAAAAAGCCCATGCTGTCCTATTACCGGCACAATACCGAGAGCGGCGGTCAGGCGGTGCTGGGCCGCCTGCTGGCGGGAGAGAGCTGTGCTCTGGTCACAGATGCAGGCACCCCTGCGGTGTCTGATCCTGGAGAGGATCTGGTGCGGCTGTGCGCCCAGAACGGGGTGGAGGTGGTAGCCATTCCCGGCCCGTGCGCCCTCATTACCGCACTGTCGGTGTCGGGCCTGCCCACAGGACGCTTTACCTTTGAGGGCTTTCTGGCCATGAATAAGAAAAACCGCCGGGTCCACCTGGAGGAGCTGCGGCAGGAGCGCCGTACCATGATCTTTTATGAGGCTCCCCATAAGCTGACCGCCACCCTCTCCGATCTGGCCGAGGTATTTGGAACGCAACGGCGGATCTCTCTGTGCCGGGAGCTGACCAAGCTCCACGAGGAGGTACGGCGTACCACCCTGGGGGAGGCGGTGGCTTGGTATGAAGAGAACCCACCCCGGGGAGAATTTGTACTGGTGGTGGAGGGGACCGGACAGCAGGAGGAAGAAAGGCCCACGCTGGAGCAAGCCCTGGAGCAGGTGGACCGTCTGCGGCAGGAGGGACTCTCTCTGAAAGATGCGGCCCGTCAAGTGGCAAAACAGACCGGACTGCCTAAAAATGAACTGTATGGACGGAGCTTGGAATTGAGAGAATAAGCAGGATCTTAGATTACAAAACGTATAGTTATTCAATGGCGGTTTTTGTTCTTTCTGGGAGAAAACCGTCGGAAAGCAGAAGAAAAAAAGAGAAACAGTAGGAATTGTAGCGTAAAATTTTTCATAGTTCTTTACCTGCGTTAAAAAGATAAAACTGGAACAAATGGAAGAAAAAACAGTGGAGCCGGTGCCTGCGGTGCACCGGCTCCACTGTTTTTTCAGATACATTCCCTTACTTCAGCTGAAGTTCCTGAATGCAATTTTTGCACACATTTTTCCCCTTAAAATTCAAAACGTCCTTTGCATCATCACAAAAAATGCAGGCGGGCTGATATTTCTTCAGCACGATGGAAGCGCCGTCCACATAGATCTCCAGAGAATCCTTCTCTGCGATATCCAGAGTGCGGCGCAATTCGATGGGGAGTACAATGCGGCCCAGCTCGTCTACCTTACGTACGATTCCAGTTGATTTCATAAACGCTACTTCCTTTCCCTATAAGTTTCCAATTAATCCCTTCTTTAACTAGAAACTGACACAATTATAACATATCGTATTGGCCTGTCAACCCATATAACAAAAACTTCATAATTTTTAAAGACTGGGAAAACTATTTACTGGTACTGTTTTGCAGTCTGGGGTCGTATAGATGGCATGTACCAGAATCAGGGTGCCGGAAAGGAGGGGGCGTACTGTGGCAATGGCGGTCATTTGGACGGCCATGGTGGTGTTGTCTGTGGTGTGTGGACTGGCCACCGGCAATGCCCAGGCGGTCAGCGGGGCAGCGCTGGAGGGAGCGGCGGCAGCGGTGGAGTTATGCCTGTCTATGGCGGGGGTGCTCTGCCTGTGGATGGGGGTTATGGAGGTGATGAAGCGTTCCGGCCTGTCGGAGCTTCTTTCCCGGCTGCTGCGTCCTCTGCTGAAACGGCTCTACCCTCATGTTGCAGGGGACAGGAAGGTGATGGACTGTATTTCGGCCAATGTGTCAGCCAATCTGTTGGGGTTGGGCAATGCAGCCACCCCCTTGGGCCTCCAGGCAGCCCGGGAGATGAGCCGCCATTCTCCGGGGGTGGCCTCAGATGATCTGTGTATGCTGGTGGTGTGTAATACAGCCTCCATCCAGCTCATTCCTACCACCGTGGCGGGGGTACGGCTGGCGGCGGGATGTTGCAATCCCTTTGACATTCTGCCTGCGGTATGGCTGGCCTCGGTGTTGTCGGTATGCGCCGGGATTGCAGCCGCCAAAGGACTGGCCCGGCTGTGGAGGGATGAAGCATGTTTCTGGCCATGATTGTACCCCTTATTTTGGGCGGGGTAGCCCTGTTTGGCATGGCCAGGCGGGTGGACGTATACCAGGCGATGGTGGCGGGCGCAGAGGAGGGGCTTGGGATACTGGTACGCATTGTACCCGCGCTGGTAGGGCTGCTGACAGCAGTGTATATGCTGCGGGCTTCCGGCGCACTGGAGCTGATGGCCCGTGGGCTGTCTCCCCTTCTGTCCGCCCTGGGCATTCCGCCGGAAACAGTGGCGCTGCTGCTGGTGCGTCCCGTCAGCGGCAGTGCTGCGCTGGGTGTGGGGGCAGAGCTGATTTCCACCTATGGACCGGACTCTCTCATCGGGCGTACCGCTGCGGTAATGCTCGGCTCTACGGAGACGACTTTTTACACCGTGGCAGTCTACTTTGGAGCGGCCGGTATTGTCAAAACCCGCTATGCCATCCCTGCCGCCCTGTGTGCCGACCTGGCAGGCTTTCTGGCTGCCGCCTGGGCGGTGCGGCTGATCTTTTATAGAGGATAAAAAAGGACGCTGCCGGTTGTGCAGCGTCCTTTTGATGGGCTAGAGAGAGAAATCCTCATCGGTCAGGTTGCCCAGGTTGAGGGTCACGGGAGGCGTGGGGATACGCTTCAACGGATCATACCGGAAGGCCCGACAACTGCCCCCAGGCAATACCACCCCTTTTTTCATGCAGAGAATCTGGTTTTCGTCCAGCTTGGTTCCCCGCTGACAATAGCAGCAGCGAGGTTCAATGTCTTTTTGAAATAACACGGTATCCCTCCTGACCGTCTCAAGAAGACCGGTAATACCAAAATTCAGTACCTTCTATTATAGCATGATTCAATGGACTTTGCCAGTCTTTTTTCGGACGCCTGCCGCAGCGGTCAGCAGAAATCCAACAAAAATGAGCCAGGATACCAGGACAGAGCCTGTGAGGGCGCCGTGAAATTCCATTCCGGCAATTCCGGCCACCTGGTCGGCCAGATAGTTGGATACCGGACTGGACAGGGGAAAGCACCGGAGCAGTACACTCACAAAGAGGGCAGACAGTCCGCCGTGGAGCAGCTTGCCTACCAGATAGGTGCGGACCGACAGGCCGCTGCCTCCGATGAAGGAGAGGACCTGACAGTGGACCGAAATACCAGCCCACCCCAGCATAAAGGCTGCCATGGTAAGCCGTCCGTTCAGGGTGG
>CALWOK010000092.1 GCA_944383125.1 uncultured Flavonifractor sp. | reverse complement strand
CCTCTCCCCTTTGAAATCCCCTCTCCTTAAAACGACCAATCAGGGGGGCTGCGGCCCCCCTATTGGATGTACCCCCCGGGGAGAGGAGCACGAAAGACAGTGCGCTTGATCTGAGCAGGCCCTTTTTCCCAACAAATTTTTTGCCGTAAAAATGCACTAACTTTAAACTAAGTATTTGTGCATAAGATATGCTTTGCTTACCACAGATGAAGGGAGGCAAAGCATATGAAAAAGACCAATCATCTCAGTATTCGCACAGATAAAACACTTCATGACAAGCTGCAATATGTATCGGCCTATGAAGGCCGCTCCATGAGTGGTCAAATCCTTTATCTGATTCAAAGCTGCATCCGGGACTTTGAAAAGAAAAACGGCCCCATTCCCACGGAGGAACAGCCATGAGCCGTCTGCTGGATGTTCTTCTGGACCTGCTCTTCCCGCCCCGGTGCGTCTTTTGCGCCAAGCTGCTGGACACGGGAGAACACGATCTTTGCGGCCGCTGCCAGCGGGAGCTGCCCTGGCTCACGGAAGAACAGGCGGAGCAGCAGGGGGAGTGGTTCTCCCTGTGCGTCTCTCCCCTGCGCTACCAGGACAAGGTACGGGAATCCATCCACCGCTATAAATTTGACGGACGCCGGGGCTATTACAAAGCCTATGGCACCCTGCTGGCCCAGTGCATCAGCGACCACCTGACAGGCCGGTACGACCTGATTACCTGGGTTCCCCTCTCCAGACGCCGCAGGCGGGAGCGGGGTTATGACCAGGCCTTTCTTCTTGCCAGCGCCGCCGCCCTGGCTCTGGGAGAGGTGGCGGTGGAAACCCTGCGGAAAGACCGGAACACCCCCGCCCAGTCTGGCCTGGAGGATGCCGCCCGGCGGCGGGCCAATGTTCTGGGGGTATACAGCCCCGTTGACCCGGAGCTGGTGGCTGGCAAGCGGGTACTCCTTCTGGACGATGTTGTGACCACCGGCGCCACCCTGTCGGAGTGCGCCCGTGTCCTGCGTACCGCAGGGGCCTCCGATGTGGTGTGCGCTGCGCTGGCCCGGGCCAGGTAGTCGCTCTGCCCTGCGCCGGTGCAGGAATTGTAAGAAAATTAGCGGAAATTTACGTTGAAATGGTGGGCATACTTCTGTATAATAAGATGGATTCCATCCCATACACAAATTTCTGGAATAATGAGCCATTACAAGATAGAGTAAAAACTTCGAGGTGCAGATATGTTCAGTAAGGATATCGGTATCGATCTGGGTACAGCTTCCATTTTGGTTTACGTAAAAGGCAAGGGTGTGGTACTGCGGGAGCCCTCCGTGGTTGCCATTGACAAAAATACGGGCAAACTGCTCAAAGTGGGCACCGAGGCGCAGCAGATGCTGGGCCGTACCCCCGGCAACATTGTGGCCATCCGTCCCCTGCGGGAGGGCGTCATCTCCGACTATGACATGACCGAGCGGATGCTCAAGGAGTTTATCCGTAAAGTGACCTCCTTCCGCCTGTTCAAGCCCCGTATTGTCATCTGCGTCCCCTCCGGCATCACTGAGGTGGAGGAGCGGGCCGTCATCGACGCCGGAATCCAGGCGGGCGCCCGGCGGGTCTATCTGATTGAGGAGCCGGTGGCTGCCGCCATCGGCGCCGGCATTGACATTGCCAAGCCTGACGGACACATGATTGTGGACATCGGCGGCGGCACCACCGATATTGCCGTCATTTCCCTGTCCGGCATTGTGGAGTCCACCTCCATCAAGATTGCCGGCGACCAGTTTGACGAGGCCATTGTGAAGTATATCCGCCGCAAGCACAATGTGCTCATCGGCGAGCGCACCGCCGAGGAGCTGAAAATGCAGATCGGCTGCGTCTTCCCCCGCCCCGAGGAGCAGACCATTGAGATCAAGGGCCGCTGCCTGATGACCGGCCTGCCCCGGGTGTTCTCCGTGTCCTCCAGCGAGATGATCGAGGCCTTTGAGGAGGTCTCCACCCGCATTCTGGAGGCCATTCACGGCGTACTGGAGCGCACCCCCCCGGAACTGGTGGCCGATATCTCCACCAACGGCATCTGCATGACCGGCGGCGGCTCCCTGGTGTGGGGTTTTGACAAGCTCATTGAGTCCCATACCGGCATCGAAACCCATGTGGCGGACGACGCCATCTCCTGTGTGGCCTACGGCACCGGCAAGAGCCTGGACGACGTGGACAGCATGCAGGACGGCACCATCAACCTGTCCCGCCGCAAGCAGATGAACTGAATCTATCCCCTGTCAGGGCGCCGCAGCATTGCGGCGCCCTGTTTCTGTTCCGCCGTCAGGCAAATATCATACTTGACTTTTGGCCTTTTAAGTGCTAAACTGCAAAAGCAGTACAGGTCTTTCTCTCTTGCCCTGTACCCAAATACATTGAAAGAGGTTTTGCGCAATGAAGAAGAAGATTCTGGCCGGACTGCTCTCGGGCGCCATGGCCCTTTCCCTGACTGCCTGCGGCGGTACCTCCGGCAACGCCAGCACCCCTGCCGGCAACAGCTCCACTCCTGCCGCTTCGGAGACGACCCCCGCCGGCGGCGAGACTTCCACCGCCGGTACTTATAACGTGGGCATTATTCAGCTGGTACAGCATGAGGCCCTGGACGCCGCCACTCAGGGCTTCCAGGACAAGCTCACCGAGCTGGTGGAGGCCGACGGCGGCACCGTCAACTTTGATTTGAAGAATGCCTCCGGCGATTCCGCCAACTGCCCCACCATTGTCAACGGCTTTGTGTCCTCCAATGTGGACCTGATTATGGCCAACGCCACCGCCGCCCTCCAGGCCGCCCAGGCCGGTACCGTGGACATCCCCATCCTGGGTACCTCCATTTCCGACTACGGCACCGCCCTCGGCATGAGCGACTGGACCGGCACCACCGGCAGCAACATCTCCGGCACCACCGACCTGGCTCCCCTGGACGGTCAGGCCGAGATGCTCCAGGAGCTCTTCCCCGACGCCACCAACGTGGGCCTGCTCTACTGCTCCGCTGAGCCCAACTCCTCCTACCAGATCGGGGTCATCAAGCCCATTCTGGAGGAAATGGGCTATGTGTGTACCGAGTACGCCTTTACCGACTCCAACGACGTGGCTTCTGTGGCACAGAGCGCCGCCTCCGGCAGCGATGTGATCTACATCCCCACCGACAACACCGCCGCCTCCTGCACCGAGGCCATTGCCAATGTAGCGCTTCCCGCCGAAGTGCCGGTGGTAGCCGGCGAGCAGGGCATCTGCACCGGCTGCGGCGTGGCTACCCTCTCCATTGACTACTACGAGCTGGGCCAGATCACCGGTGAAATGGCCTATGAAATCCTGGTCAACGGGGCCAACCCCGGCGAGATGGAGGTTCAGCCCGCCCCCAACTTCACCAAAATGTACAATGCCGCCAACTGTGAGGCCCTGGGCATCACCATTCCCGACGGCTACACCGCCATTGAAGGCTGATCTGCTCTGACAAGTTAAGACAAAAAAGCGGAAAAGACTTTCCTTTTCCGCTTTTTTATTATATGATGATAGGCGTATGTCCCTGAATATCAATTGGAATTGGAGGAATCAAACGTGGAATTTTTGTCCGCCCTGCTCTCTGCGCTGCCTGGCGCAGTGGCGCAGGGGCTGATCTGGGGCCTGATGGCCATCGGTGTGTACATCACCTACAAGGTGCTGGACCTGGCCGATCTGACGGTGGACGGCACCATGGCCACCGGCGGCGCTGTGTGCATTGTGCTGATGACCAACGGGGTTAACGTGTGGGTGGCCCTGGCATGCGCCTTCCTGGCGGGGATGCTGGCCGGATTTGTGACCGGCGTGCTCCACACCTTTATGGGCATCCCTGCCATCCTGGCCGGTATCCTCACCCAGCTGGCCCTCTACTCCATCAATCTGCGGATTATGGACAGCAAGGCCAATATGGCCATCAACCCCAACAACTTTGACCTGCTGGTGTCCCTGCGCAACGTGCGGGCCGTCACCCTGGAAAACCCCATCTTTGTGGCGGCGGTCTTTACCATTGTGGTGATTGCCCTGCTGTACTGGTTCTTCGGTACCGCTCTGGGCTGCTCCATCCGGGCCACCGGCGCCAACCCCAACATGAGCCGGGCCCAGGGCATCAACGTCAACCGGAACAAGGTGCTGGGCCTGATGATCTCCAACGGCCTGGTGGCCCTGGCCAGCGCCCTCTACTGCCAGTACCAGGGCTTTGCCGACGTCCAGGCCGGACGGGGCGCCATCGTCATCGGCCTGGCGGCCGTCATCATCGGCGAGGTGCTGTTCAGCCGCATTTTCCATAACTTTGCCTTAAAACTGCTCTCTGTGGCCCTGGGCGCTGTGATTTACTATGTAGTCATCCAGATTGTCCTCACCGCCGGTCTGAACACCAACGACCTGAAGCTGATTACCGCTGTGGTGGTGGCAATATTCCTGGCCCTCCCCTACTGGAAGAGCAAATACTTCCGGGGCAAGATGAAGGTTCCCGCCGGAAAGGAGGTTACCCCCCATGCTTGAGCTGAAGCAGATTTATAAGACCTTCAACCGGGGTACTGTGAATGAAAAACGGGCCATTGACGGGCTGAACCTCACCCTGGAGGAGGGCGACTTTGTCACCGTCATCGGCGGCAACGGCGCCGGAAAATCCACCATCCTCAACCTGATTGCCGGGGTATTCCCGGTGGATGCCGGCTCCATCCGTCTCAACGGCACCGACGTAACCAACCTGCCCGAGCACAAGCGGGCCAAATATCTGGGCCGGGTGTTCCAGGACCCCATGATGGGTACTGCCGCCACCATGGGCATTGAGGAAAATCTGGCTCTGGCCTACCGCCGGGGCAAGTCCCGCGGCCTGAGAAAGGGCATTTCCAACGACGAGCGCAAGCTTTATAAGGAAAAGCTGTCTATCCTGGGCTTGGGCCTGGAGGACCGTATGACCAGCAAGGTGGGTCTGCTGTCCGGCGGACAGCGGCAGGCCCTCACTCTGCTGATGGCCACCCTCCAGAAGCCCGACCTGCTGCTGCTGGACGAGCACACCGCCGCTCTGGACCCGAAGACCACTGACAAGGTGCTCCAGATCACCGAAAACATTGTGGCCCGGGATCACCTGACCACTTTGATGGTCACCCACAATATGAAAAACGCCATCCAGTACGGCAACCGTCTCATCATGATGGACGCCGGCCGGGTGGTGGTGGACATCCGGGGGGAGGAAAAGAAAAACCTTACCGTCCGGGATCTGCTGGACAAGTTCCATCTGGAGAGCGACCGGATGCTGTTAAGTGAATAACAAAAAATCCTTGGGTAGCAATACCCAAGGATTTTTTATGCCGGTTTTATGCCGGTCTTTCCCGCTCGTAGATGATGCGCAGGCCGTCCAGCACCAGCTGGGGGTCCACCACGTCAATCAGCCCGGTGTGATCTGCCACCATCCGGGCCAGGCCGCCGGTGGCAATGACCTTGACCTCCGGCTCCCCCATTTCCGCCTTGGCCTGGCGGATGAGGTACTCAATGGCCCCGATGTAGCCCATCACCGCCCCGGCCTGAATCTGGCCCACGGCGGTGGTACTCAGCACCGTGTCCGGCTTGACCAGCTCCACCCGGGGCAGCAGGGAGGTTTTCTGGAACAGGCCGTCAATGGAGACCCGCACCCCGGCGGTGATGCACCCGCCCAGGTACACCCCTTCCCTGCTCACTGCGTCCAGGGTGGTGGCGGTGCCGAAGTCCAGTACGATAAGAGGTGCGCCGTACTTGACCATGGCAGCGATATCCGCAGCCGCTCGGTCGGGGCCCAGCCGCTCCTCACGGGCACAGGGCACTTAGGGCAGCCGGGGGTCCAGCCCGTCGTCCAGCACCAGAGGGGTCTTGCCCACGTACTTCTTCATAGCGTTGTTCAAGGTGTGCATCACCTGGGGCACCACCGAGCCGATGACCACGTCGTCGATCTGCGCCAGGTCCAGGCCAAAGCGCTGGAAATACTGGCATACCAGCAGCCCCAGCTCGTCGGAGGTGCGGTCCCCGTTGGTCAT
>CALWOK010000091.1 GCA_944383125.1 uncultured Flavonifractor sp. | reverse complement strand
ACACATGGGTAACAGCCCCCACAATTTTCCCATCTTGGATAATGGGGGAACCCGACATACCCTGAACAATACCTCCTGTACTTTCCAGCAGGCGGGAATCCGTAACTTTTAACATGAGATTGCGTGTATCTCCCTCTTTTTGGGGAAACATACGGGTGATCTCCACCTGATAGTCCTCAACCTGATCGCCAGTCACATTGGAACGGATGACAGCAGGCCCAACCGTTACCTCATCCCGGCTGGCGACCGGCATAGGCTCCAGGCCCTGAATGAGTTTTTGATCATTCATCTGTCCGAATACTCCGCTGCTGGTATTCGCCCACAGGCTGCCCAGATCCTGCTCCACCCGAAAGGCGCCGTGAAGCTGACCGGGCGCACCTTTTTCTCCCTTTTGCACATCGGAAACCTGGGCATACAGGATGGACCCGGCCTGGAGGGGCATCAGACGGGCAGTATCCACATCGTTGATGCCATGTCCCAGCGCTCCAAAGGTGCCGCTCTGGGGATCATAAAAGGTGAGGGTTCCAATCCCTGCCATGGAATCCCGAATCCAGGCCCCCAGCTTATACTGGCCGTCAGCGCTGCACCGCACCGCATTGGCCGTAAACTGCACCGGCTGATTTTCCCGAACCGCCCGAATGCTCATGGCCGCTTCTCCCACTTCCTGCAGAATGGTCTGCACCTCCTCGATGCTGTCCACTTCCGATTGGTTGATGTGGGTAATAATGTCCCCCTCTTTCAATCCGCAATCCTTGGCGGGAGTATGGCTGCCTTCCTCATCATTAACCGCTCCAAAACCCACCACCATGACACCATCGGCAAACAGCTTGATGCCCACGGTCCGTCCAATGGGGATCACCTCTGTTTCCTCCTGGGCGGCAGAGGCAGGCTGGAACCAGGCCATGGATACCAACAGCACGGCTGCCGACAGCACTGCCGCCACCCAGGGCCTGATCTTTGGTTCTTCCTTTGGCATTTCGTTTCGCACACTCCTTTCCCTGAACCGGCGCCATTGGCGCCTGCATGTAATATGACCGCTTTCTCCTCCTGTCACACTGGCAATGAAACGCTCTTTTGGCGCATCAGGATGTTCCAGTGTGCTGTCTGAAGGTATGCAACAGTTTATGCATCCTATCTATGCCGCTTTTCCTGAAGGTTACAACAGGTCAAGCTGATTCAAGTCTATTTTTTCCACCGGTACATATCCTATGGTATCTGAAAAAAAGGAGTTGCATCAGATTGCACCTGAGCAAAACGGAATGGTTGATTTTTCTTCTTGCTGCGGCGGCAGGTACCGGTCTGCATTTTCTCTATGATCTGCTGCCCTTCCTCCCCGTCTCCCTGCTAGCCCCGGTGAACGAGAGCCTGTGGGAACATGCAAAGCTGCTGTACTGGCCCTGCCTGATTGCCGGGCTGATCCTCCATCGCCTGGAGCCAGGCAGGCTGGGACAGCGTGCCTTCGCTCTGCTGGCCGCAGTGACCGGCATGCTGGTCATCGCCTGTTTTTACCACATCCTTTTGCAGCGGCATTCCCTTCTGTTCGACATTCTCCTCTATCTGCTGATGATGGCCCTCTTTTTCCTGCTGCCCCACCTGCTGAACAGCCCGCAGTGGCAGCGCCTCCAGGGACCGCTGCTTCTGCTGGTCGGGGCGCTGGGCGTGGCCATCATGCTGTTTACCTTTTTCCCTCCGGACGGTATACTGTTTCAAGATTTTTCCGTTTCTAACGGTACCTTTACGGGAACCGTACGGTTGTCTTAAAATTTTTACAGGAAATGAACATAAATTTCCACCTTTCCCTCTGGAGCATCTTGTAATTTTGTTTCCAGTTTGTTACCATAGGGTTATCCCAATGATGCCCCTTCCGTGGGGCAGAACAAGGAAAGGTGGAAAGATCTATGAAGAAGCAAACACGCAAAGTCCTGTCCCTGTTTCTCTCCCTGACCGTGGCAGGCAGCCTGAGCATCCCGGTCATGGCCGCTGACGAGACCACCGAAGGCGCCCAGGATGGCATTGTAGTGCTGTACACCAATGACGTCCACTGCACCGCCGATGATGGCACCGCCTACGCCGCCATTGCCGGCTACAAGGCTCAGATGGAGCAGACCTACGGCGCTAACAACGTCACCCTGGTGGACAACGGGGATGCCATTCAGGGTGCAGCTCTGGGTGCTCTGTCCAAGGGCAGCTGGATTGTGGACATTATGAACCAGGTTGGCTATGATTTTGCCGTTCCCGGCAACCATGAGTTTGACTTTGGCATGGACACCTTCCTCGATATTGCAAACAACCAGGCCGAGTATCCCTATCTGAGCTGCAACTTCCTGGATGCCGACGGCAACCCTGTCCTGGATGCCTACACCATGGTAACATACGGCGAGATAGATGTGGCCTATGTGGGCATCTCCACCCCGGAAACCATGACCAAGGCCGCTCCCGCCTATTTCCAGGATGAGAACGGTACCTATATCTACAGCTTCTGTCAGGGTGACGAAGGCCAGGAGCTGTATGACCAGGTGCAGGACGCTGTGGACGCCGCCCGCAAGGCCGGCGCTGAGTATGTAGTGGCTCTGGCCCATCTGGGGGAGGACGCCCAAAGCTCTCCCTGGATGTCCACCGAGGTCATCGCCAACACCACCGGGATCGACGTACTGCTGGACGGTCACTCCCACACGGTGGAGCCTTCCAAGCTGGTGGCCAACGCCGACGGCGAAGATGTGCTGCTGAGCCAGACCGGCACCAAAGCCGAGTCCTTGGGCAAGCTGGTGATTGCTCCCGACGGCACGATGACCACTGAGCTGGTGGCTCTGGCTGATGTGGACGCCACCTCCCAGGCCTATATGGATACCGATACCTTTATCAAGGGTATTCAGGAGCAGTATAAGGCCAAGACCGAAGAGGTCGTCGCTACGTCCAATGTGGCCCTTACCGTCAACGACCCTGCCACCGGAACTCGTGCCGTCCGCTCTGCCGAAACCAACCTGGGGGACCTGTGCGCTGATGCCTATCGGGTGATGCTGGGTGCCGATATCGGCTGGGTCAACGGCGGCGGCGTCCGGGCCGATCTGCCTGTGGGCGAGATCACCTACGGCGATATCATTGCCGTCCATCCCTTTGGCAACATGGCCTGTCTGGTGGAAGTAACCGGTCAGCAGATCCTGGATGCTCTGGAGCTTGGCTCCATGCAGGTTGGCACCGCTGAGAACGGAGGTTTCCTCCAGGTTTCCGGCCTGAAGTACACCATTGATCCCGCTGTTCCCACCTCTGTAGAGCTGGACGATGCCGGCAACTTTGTCAAGGTAGCCGGCGCCCGCCGGGTAAGCGACGTCCAGGTACTGGACAGCGAGAGCGGCACCTACACTCCCATTGATGCCTCTGCCACCTACACTCTGGCTTCCCACAACTATATGCTCAAGGCCGGTGGCGATGGCTATGCCATGTTCGGCGCCAAGAACATCACCATTCTGAAGGACGAGGTGATGGTGGACAACGAGGTGCTCATCAACTACATCACGAATGAACTGGGCGGCGTAATTGGGGAAGCCTATGCCGATCCCTATGGTCAGGGCCGCATCACCATTCGGAACACTCCTGTAACCTATCCCGACGTGGATGATTCCGCCTGGTATGCCGATGCTGTGGACTATGTGACCTCTGCCGGTCTTATGAGCACCACAGACGGCACCAACTTTACCCCCAAGGCAACTGTCAGCCTGGCTACCGTCTATCAGGTTCTCTACAACATGGAGGGCAAGCCCGCTGTGGAGACTGTAACCATTCCGGAGATCCAAGACCAGTGGTATTCTAACTGCCTGAACTGGGCTGCCGAAGAAGGGCTGTATGTGCCGGGCAGCTCCGTGGACGGTGACAGCACTGTGACCCGTTCTCTGGTGGCCAAGATCTTCGCAGACTATTCTGCCTGGAAGGGCATCGAGGCGCCTGTCGGGGACAGTTCCATCCAAGAGAATGCACCCGATTATGCCTCCATCCCCAGCCCTCATCTGGAAGGTATGACATACTGTTATGATGCCAACATTATGGTGGGAGATCAGGCCGGGTATCTCCACCCCAACGGTCTGCTGACCCGGGCTGAATTTGCCCAGGTGCTCTCCAACTTCCATGCATTTGCCTCCTGACCATCATTATGAGCACAAAAGAGGGTGTGTCCCATGGACACACCCTCTTTTTGCGGTCTAGCTCAGTTGTTTCAGGGCCTGGGCCAGCTGATCGGGACAGGAGGTGGACTTGTCTCCGCAGTGAATCCCATCCAGTCTGCGGATAGCCTCCTCCACGTTCATGCCTTCCACCAGGCGGGAGATTCCCTGGAGATTGCCGTTGCAGCCCCCCTGCACCTGAAGGCGCTGGATGACGCCATCCTCCACGTCAATCAACATCCGTCTGGAGCAAACCCCCCTGGGCCGATATTCCATGGTCATATTGTTCCCTCCTTTGCCGTCCGGTCTTTCCAGCCCGATGATATCACATCCGGGGCAGGATTGCAATTCATCCCACCACTGTGGTATACTAAATATCACAGAATCGACTTTCATTTTACCCTTGGGGAAAGAGGGTGTACTCATTGGCGCCCAATACCAAATTGGCCCTGGCCAATGCGCTGAAGCAGCTGCTGCAAAAAAAGTTTCTGGATGATATTACTGTAAAGGAGATTGTAGAGGACTGTGAGGTAAACCGTCAGACCTTCTATTATCACTTCCAGGACATTTACGATCTGCTCCGGTGGTTTTTGAAGCAGGAGACCGAGCTGACCCTTCAGGGAACAGACACCTGGCAGGATGCACTGATGGCCGCCTTTCGTTACATACAGGAAAACCATGTGGTAATCTTCCATGTCTTTCGCTCCAGTGGCCGGGACCATCTGGACTGCCACTTCTTTACGCTCTCCCGTTCCCTTTGCATTTCCCTGCTGAAAGAGGCCTCTGCCGGCCTAACCCTCTCGGAAAAAGACTCTGATTTTCTCATTGACTTTTATATGTATGCCATTTCAGGTATCATGATGGGTTGGCTGTCCAATGATATGAAAGAACCGCCTGAACAGCTGGCCGCTCGTATCTCCTTTTTGTTGGAAGATGAATTTCGCCGGGTGGCGGTACGCTTCTCCCAGCATCCTCCTCTATGCTAATCTCTGTATGCCCTGACAGTCTGTTCCTGGGAACAGATGGTCAGGGCGTTTTCCTGCCAGAAATTTTTCCTCCTTTTCCCTTGATTTCTATTTAGATTGACCGTTGACTTTCTAACAAAATCAAAATACTATTGATAGTGCATTTTTACAGCGGATCGAAAGGAGTGTGTTACAATGAGCTATCATTTCCTGTTCGAAATTGCCCTGATTCTCTTGAGTACCAAGATTTTGGGCATTATCACCAAGCGGTTTGCACTTCCCCAGGTGGTAGGCGCTCTGCTGGCCGGTCTGGTCATGGGTCCTGCCATGCTGGGTATGTTACAGGAAACCACCCTGATGGACCAGCTGGCAGAGCTGGGTGTGATCGTGCTTATGTTCAACGCCGGTCTGGAAACTGACCTGGGAGAGCTGAAAAAAGCGGGAAAATCCGCCTTTATCATTGCTCTGATTGGCGTTCTGATTCCGTTGATCGGCGGTTTCCTGCTGGCCTCTGCTTTTAACCAGGGAGCGGATACCATGCTCCAGAACTGGTTTATCGGCGTGATTCTGACGGCAACTTCCGTCAGCATCACGGTGGAAACCATGAAAGAAATCGGGCGGCTTTCCACCCGCTCGGGCAATGCCATTCTGGGCGCCGCTATTATTGATGACGTTCTTGGTATTGTGGCTCTGACCATCATCACCAGCCTTTCGGGCACCGGCGCCAACATTACGATGGTATTGGTCAAAATCATTGCGTTTTTTGCCATCAGCGTGGTCGTATGGATTGTATTCCACCGGATGGTAGAGTGGTGGTTCAAACGCTACGACCGGGACAAACGCCGCTTTGTGGTGATCTCCTTTGCGTTCTGCCTGCTCTATGCTTATGCCGCTGAGGAATTGTTCGGCGTAGCAGATATCACAGGGGCCTATATTGCCGGTCTGATCTTTGCCAAGACCCCCCGTGTCACCTATCTGCAAGACCGGTTTGATACCCTGTCCTATACCCTTCTCTCCCCCATCTTCTTTGCCAGCCTGGGATTGAAGGTGGTTCTCCCCCAGATGACAGGCACCATTGTCTTGTTCTCCATTCTGCTGATTGTATGGGCTGTGTTGTCCAAGGTCATCGGCTGCGGCCTGGGTGCCAAGATGTGCCATTACTCCGGCCAGGACTCCCTGCGGATTGGTGTGGGTATGATCTCCCGTGGCGAGGTTGCCCTGATTGTAGCCAACAACGGCATTGCCGCCGGACTGATGTCCGATCAGTTCTTTGCCCCTGTGGTGCTCATGGTAATTGCCACCACCATTCTCACCCCCATTTTGCTGAAAATGGTGTACCGCGGCAAGGAGAAGGACTACAG
>CALWOK010000090.1 GCA_944383125.1 uncultured Flavonifractor sp. | reverse complement strand
CTTTGAAACACTGTACTCCGATGGAATCGAAGTGGCAGTTCACGCAGACATCACCGATGAAAACCAGACCGTGGAGATTACCGAGCCGGACAAGCCCACCCTGGGTACCACCGCCACGGTGGACGGCAAGCACACCGCCGACCCCATGGGCGAAATCACCATTGTGGACGTGGTGGAGTACACTGGCTTGATCCCTGGAAAGACCTACACCGTTTCCGGTGCGCTTATGGACAAAGGCACGGGCCAGGCACTTTTGGTAGACGGGGCTGAAGTCACTGCCGAGACAGAATTCGTGGCAGAGGAAAGCAGCGGAACAGTGGAACTGACCTATACCCTTGACGCCAGCACCTTAGCAGGCACTACCATCGTAGTGTTTGAAACGCTGTATCAGGACGGCGTGGAGATTATCTCTCATGCTGACATCAACGACAAGGATCAGACCATCATCATCGCCCCCAAAGGCGGCCTGCTGATCCGCAAGACCTCCGAGGACGGCGTTCTGGAGGGCTTCACCTTCCTGGTGGAGGGCGAGAACTACAGCCAGACCTTCACCACCGATGGCGCAGGAGAAATCTACATCCAGGACCTGGCCCCCGGCGAGTACACCGTGACGGAGCAGGAGAGCGATCTCACCGCCCGCTACGAGATTCCCGCAGGCCAAACAGTCACTGTCTCCACTGACCAGGCGGCAACCGTAGCGTTCTACAACCAGCTGCTCCGGGGCAAGATTACCGGCCACAAGACCGGGGCCGAGCAGGCTCCCCTGGAGGGCGTGATCTTCGGGCTGTTCGCTGCGGAAACCACAGAGTTCACCAAAGAAACCGCCCTGGCCACCTCCACCACCGATGAATCCGGCGAGTTCACCTTTGAAGCGCCCTACGGGGATTACCAGGTGAAGGAACTGGAAGCCGCTCCCGGTTACATCTTGAGTCAAAAGGCATTTGCAATAGGCCTGAATGCGCCAGAATTGGAACTGAGTCCTATTGAAAACTATCAGACAGTAATCCATATCTCCAAAGTAGATGCGGAGACCGGTGAGGAACTGCCTGGGGCTAACCTAGAGCTTTATGCCCCGGACGGCACTTTGATTGAGTCTTGGGAGACTACCGATACCCCTCATGTGATCACCGGCTTGCCTGTGGGCGAGGGATATGCGCTAAAGGAAACCGCCGCCCCGGAAGGGTATGAGCTAGCAGAGAACATCACCTTTACTGTGGAGGAAACCACTGAGATCCAGATCATCACCATGGAAGATGAACCCACGCCGGAGCAGCCGGATGAACCGGTTACTCCAGACAAGCCAGTGACTCCTGATACGCCTGCAGAACCGGATGAGCCCACACCTGAAATTCCGCAAACCGGAGGAAGCCGGGCTGTGATTTGGGTGGGAGCGGCCTTCATCCTATCCTTACTTGGGCTGGGCATCTTGATCGTATGCAAGAAAAAAAGACATTGACTGAGGGCTGCTGCGGCTGCCCTTTTTTCATGGGAGGCCTATGAAACATCTCTATCATGCACTGTGGGGAGCGCTGCTGGGTGTTGCCATCCTGTGCGGCCTGTGGCTCGCTTGGTCCCTGGGGGATTCCCACCGGCAAAAGTCCACCTACCAGGTGTTGGCGGAGGAGTTTACTCTCCCCGCGACATCTTCTGAGGCGGCAATGACCGCAGAAGATCCCCCATCCCTCCAGGAGAGTTCTCCCCAAGAGGATCATCCCAGCGCAACCTCTGAACAGCAAGAACCGGCAGTTACCTTACCAGCGCCACCCCGCCATGACCTGGCTGCCCTGCAAGCCGAAAACCCCGACTGTATTGGTTGGCTGACCATCCCTCACACCCCGGTGGACTATCCCGTGGTGTGGACTCCCAGTGATCCAGAACATTACCTGCGCCGGGATTTCTACGGCAATCCTGCCAGCGGAGGGACCCCGTTCCTGGATGGGCGCAGCCAGCCCCAGGCAGAGGGACAAAACCTCATTGTGTACGGCCACAATATGCTGGATGGCTCCATGTTCAAACCCGTACTTCAATACTTGGTACCAAACTTTCTAGTCACCCACCAGGATATTTACCTGGAACTGGGCGGCTCCCAATACCGCTACCAAGTGGTGGCTGCGGTGGAAACTGACAGCAGCTGCCCTCTCTATTCCTACACTGACCTGAACAGCCCTGAGAAGGCATCCATGTTTCGTGGGGCACTGCTTCAGGCAACCGATTTGGACGCTGTTCACCACGCCCCGGGCTACCTAACTCTCTCCACCTGCAACGACCAGGGCGGCAACAGTCGTGTGCTGGTGGTGGCGGCCCTCCAGGGGGAGGTGATAACGGAACCATAAACCCACGACGCGGAACAGGCGGTCTTACTTATTATGTTATAGAAAAGGAGGTAGGCCGGAATCCAGGCCGCCTTGTTCTGCTTTTCCTGCAATTAATCAAAATAGGGATTCCGGCCCTATCTTATGGATTTCTTTAACAGCATGGTAGACGTACTGCAAACTTTGGTGGTGGCCTTGGGTGCTGGTCTCGGCGTATGGGGCGGCATCAACCTGTTGGAGGGGTATGGCAACGACAACCCAGGCGCAAAAAGCCAAGGAATCAAACAGCTGATGGCCGGCGGTGGTGTGGCCCTGATCGGCATTACGCTGATTCCCCTCCTGTCCGGGCTCTTTGGGTAATCTTCCAAAGTTCCACCATCCAATAACCGGGAATGTTCCGGCAAACTACCAAACCCGTGCCCCTCCCCTTTCGGGAGGGGCGGAAAGGAGGAAATCTTGGATTTTTTGCTCGATGCCCTCACGGCATGGCTCAAAGAAATGCTTATCAGCGGCATTTTGGGCAACCTCTCTGGAATGTTTGACAGCGTCAACAGCCAGGTGATGGACATCACCCAACAGGTGGGCCAGACGCCCCAGGGGTGGAACGCCAGTATTTTTCGGATGATCCAAACCCTCTCTGAAACCGTGATTCTCCCCATTGCGGGAGTGATTTTGGCTATCGTGATGGCTCTGGAACTGATCCAGATGATTACCGACCGAAACAACCTGCATGATGTGGACACCTGGATGTTTTTCAAATGGATGTTCAAAACCGCCGCAGCGGTGCTGCTGGTCACCAACACCTGGAACATCGTCATGGGAGTGTTTGACCTGGCCCAAGGAGTGGTGGCCCAAGCCTCAGGTGTCATCGGCACAGACGCCACTGTGGATATTTCCACCGTGATGGAGGACATGGAAGCCCGTTTGCAGGAGATGGAGCTAGGGCCCCTGTTGGGGCTTTGGGTGCAGAGCCTGCTGATTGGGGTGACCATGTGGGCCTTGACCATCTGCATTTTCATCGTCATTTACGGCAGGATGATTGAAATTTACCTGGTCACCTCGGTGGCACCCATTCCCATGGCGGCCATGATGAACCGGGACATGGGCGGCGGCATGGGGCAAAACTACCTGCGCAGCCTATTTGCCCTGGGGTTTCAGGCGTTTCTCATTGTGGTGTGCGTGGCGATTTACGCGGTGCTGGTGCAGAACATCGCCACGGAAGAGGACATCATCACAGCCATTTGGACCTGTGTAGGCTACACGGTGCTACTGTGTTTTACACTTTTCAAAACCGGCGGCCTGTCTAAAGCGTTGTTTCAGGCGCACTGAGTAAAGGAGTGAATACCTTATGCCCTATGTACCGGTACCTAAGGACCTGACCAAGGTCAAAACCAAGGTCCTATTTAACTTGACAAAGCGCCAGCTGCTTTGCTTTGGCGGCGGCGCGTTGGTGGGAATTCCCCTCTTTTTTCTATTAAAAGGAACCATGGGAACCAGCGTGGCTGCCCTGTGCATGATTCTCGTCATGCTGCCCTTTTTCCTGCTGGCGCTCTACGAAAAGCAGGGCCAACCCCTGGAGAAAATCCTGGGGAACATTTTGAAGGTGACGGTGATCCGCCCCAAGGAGCGGCCCTACCGCACCGCCAATTTCTACAGCTTGCTGGAACGGCAGGCAAAACTCGACAAGGAGGTGTATGACATTGTTCACCGCAAAGGAAAAACGGCACGCCGCTAAGGCGGAAGCCCCCAAAAACATCCGTCACAAGCTGACCCGCGCCGAGCGAAAACAGATTGAAGCCGCCATTGCCCGGGCCAACCGCACAGACAAAAAGGAACGATCTGCCCAGGACAGCATTCCCTATGAGCGGATGTGGCAGAACGGCATTTGTAAGGTGGCGGACGGCCGCTACACTAAGACCATTCAATTTCAAGATATTAACTACCAGCTCTCTCAAAACGAGGATAAGACCGCAATTTTCGATGGCTGGTGCGATTTTCTCAACTATTTCGACAGCTCCATCCGTTTCCAACTCTCCTTCCTCAACGTGAGAGCGCCCCGGGAATCCTTCCTCCGGGCTATCTCCATCCCGCCCCGGGGGGATGATTATGACAGCATCCGCAAGGAGTACAGCCAGATGCTTCAGGACCAGCTGGAGCGGGGCAATAACGGCCTACGTAAAACAAAGTATCTAGCCTTCAGTGTAGAGGCCGAAACTCTCCAAGAGGCCAAAGCCCGCCTTGCCCGCATTGAGACGGATATTCTCAATAACTTCAAGCGGTTGGGAGTGGCCGCCGCCCCGTTGAACGGAAAGGAACGGCTTGCTCAACTCCACTCTATTCTCCACATGGATGAACAGACGCCATTTCGCTTTTCCTGGGACTGGCTCCCTTCCAGCGGCCTATCCACCAAGGATTTTATCGCCCCCTCCGGGTTTGAATTTGCCAAGGGAAAGAGCTTTCGGATGGGAAAGCTCTTTGGGTGCGTCTCCTTTCTTCAGATTCTTGCCCCGGAGCTAAACGACAGGATGCTCAGCGACTTGTTGAATCTGGATTCCAGCATGATCGTCAGCCTGCACATCCAATCCATTGACCAGGTGCAGGCCATCAAAACCATCAAACGGAAGATCACAGACTTAGACCGGAGCAAAATTGAGGAGCAGAAAAAGGCGGTGCGCTCCGGGTACGACATGGACATCATCCCCTCTGATCTTGCCACCTACGGCAGCGAAGCCAAAAAGCTCCTCCAGGATTTGCAAAGCCGTAACGAGCGGATGTTTATGGTGACCTTTTTGGTGCTGAGTACCGGCAGATCCCCGCGAGAGCTGGGCACCAACCGCCTGCAGGCTAAGTCCATCGCCCAGCAGGCCAACTGCCAGCTGGTGGAGCTGGACTACCAACAGGAGGAAGGGCTGATGAGCTGCCTCCCCCTGGGGCTCAACCAGATCGAGATCCAGCGGGGGCTGACCACCAGTTCCACTGCCATCTTTGTTCCGTTCACTACGCAGGAGTTGTTCCAGAGCGGCAAGGAGGCGCTGTACTACGGCGTCAACGCCCTGTCCAACAACCTCATCATGGTGGACCGGAAGCTCTTGAAAAATCCCAACGGCCTGATTCTCGGCACACCGGGTTCCGGCAAGAGCTTTTCCGCCAAACGGGAGATTGCCAACTGCTTTTTGCTCACCGAGGATGATATCATCATCTGTGATCCCGAATCGGAGTACGCTCCTTTGGTGGAGCGGCTCCACGGACAGGTGGTAAAAATCTCTCCCACCTCCACCCAGTACATCAACCCCATGGATCTGAATCTGGACTACTCCGATGAGGAAAGCCCCCTTTCCCTCAAGTCCGACTTCATCCTCAGCTTGTGTGAGCTGATTGTGGGCGGCAAGGAGGGCTTGCAGCCGGTGCAGAAAACTATCATTGACCGGTGTGTGCGGCTGGTATACCAAAAGTACCTTACCGACCCTTGCCCGGAAAACACCCCCATCCTGGAGGACCTGTACAACCTGCTTCGCTCCCAAGAGGAAAAAGACGCCCAGTACCTGGCTACAGCCTTGGAAATCTACGTCACCGGATCTCTCAGCGTCTTTAACCACCGTACCAACGTAGATATTCAAAACCGCATCGTCTGCTATGACATCAAGGAATTGGGCAAGCAGCTGAAAAAGCTGGGGATGCTGGTGGTGCAGGATCAGGTGTGGAATCGGGTCACCGTCAACCGGGCAGCCCACAAGTCCACCCGCTACTACATCGACGAGATGCACCTGCTCTTAAAAGAGGAACAGACCGCCGCCTACACGGTGGAGATCTGGAAGCGCTTCCGCAAGTGGGGTGGGATTCCCACCGGTATCACACAGAATGTCAAAGACCTGCTTTCTTCCCGGGAGGTAGAGAACATCTTTGAAAACTCCGACTTTGTGTATATGCTCAACCAGGCTGGCGGCGACCGGCAGATTTTGGCCAAGCAGTTGGGCATCTCCCCCCACCAGTTGGGCTATGTGACCCACTCCGGCGAAGGCGAGGGGCTGCTGTTTTATGGCTCTACCATTTTGCCCTTTGTGGACCACTTCCCCAAGGACACGGAACTCTATAGAATTATGACCACCAAACCATCCGACCTGAAGGAGGCAAGCGACCAATGAAAACGGAAGTATGGACAGATAACTGCCTGCTGTTTTTCCGGGAGGCATTGGAAATCCAGCGGGGCCAGGCTCTGAGCGCCTTGGCGGACGCCATCAGCGAATACCAGACAGCCTTGGATATGCAGGCCAAACTTGCCCCCAAGGGAAAACTGGCCTTCCGCCGCCTGGGAGAACTCTGGACAGCTATTTGCGAAAGTGCCAGAGAAGAACCTTTTCTTCCTCAAAGCCCTGGGGGACTGCTGGCGTTGCTGTATGGGCACCTGACTGAGCATCCTTTATCCGGAGCCACGGGACTGGCGGCCTATACCGAATTGCTCGTTTTGACCTCCTCCCTGATGCGGGGTGAGTGGTTTGACTAAGGAGCCGCGCTTGCGCTTCACAAGAGAAGAACGGGCTGACCCGACGCTGGAGAGACCCATCCGCCGGGCGGAGCGCGCCGCTGCCAAAGCGGACAAGGCGCAGGCGAAACTCCCAAAACAGCTGGCCCGGGAAAAGTCGATGGACCCCGCAACTGGAAAAATCACCACCAAGCTGGTGCTGGAGGACAAAAAACCTCCCTCCAGGCTGGGGGTACGGGAGATTCCTGTAACCCTCGTGACAACAACCGTCCATCGAGAAATCCGCCAATCCGAAAAGGACAACGTGGGCGTAGAAAGCGCCCACAAGTCCGAGGAAGCTGCCGAGACAGGCGCACGTCTGGTGCAAGAAGGCTACCGTAGCCATAAGCTGAAACCCTACCGCAAGGCGGCCCAGGCGGAGCGGCGGCTGGGAAAGGCCAACGTGAATGCCCTGTACCAAAAATCTTTGCGGGAGAATCCCCAGCTTGCCAGCAACCCCATTTCCCGCTGGCAGCAGAAACAGCAGATTAAAAAGCAGTACGCCGTGGCCAAACGAGCTTCCTCTTTTGGGAGTGGGACGGCGTCCCAGGCAGGGAAAGCCGCCAGGACAGCGACGGACAAAGCCCGGCAGGCGGGAGCATTCGTACTTCGACACAAACGGGGCTTTGGGATTGTCCTGGCACTGTTTGTGGTAGTCTGTATGCTGCTGAACACCTTATCTTCCTGCTCCATGATGGCCCAAAACATCGGATCGGCGGTGGCGGGAAGCACCTACCCCTCTGACGACCCGGAATTGGTGGCAGTGGAGGCCGGCTATGCCGCCAAGGAGGCGGTGCTGCAAGCCGAGATCGACAACATCGAGAGCAGCCACCCAGGGTATGACGAGTACCGCTACGACCTGGACATGATCGGCCATGACCCCCATGAGCTGGCGGCCTATCTGTCCGCTGTTTTGCAGGGCTACACCTTGCAAAGCTCCCAAGCCCAGCTGGAGCAGGTGTTTGAAGCCCAGTACCGGCTGACCCTCACGGAAGAGGTGGAAACCCGCACCGTCACCGAAACTGTCACCGACCCTGTGACCGGGGAAACCACCACCCAGCAGGTGGAACAACCCTGGCGGGTTTTATGTGTCACCTTGGAAAACACCCCCATTTCCTCCCTGGCGTCCCAACTGCTTACCCAAGACCAGTGGGACATCTACCAGGTGTACCGGGCGACTTTGGGCAACAAACCGCTGGTGTTTGGCGGCGGCTCCCCCAACACCAGCGATTCCGAGAGTCTAACGGGTGTGGAATTTATAAACGGCACCCGTCCCGGCAACCCGGCGGTGGTGGACATCGCCAAAAGTCAGGTGGGCAACGTGGGCGGCTACCCTTATTGGAGCTGGTACGGCTTCCCCTCCCGGGTGGAATGGTGCGCCTGCTTTGTCTCCTGGTGCTATGGGCAAGTGGGGCTGTCGGAACCCCGATTCGCCGGGTGTCAGTCCCAGGGAGCCGCCTGGTTCCAGTCCCATGGCCAATGGGGAGCCAGAGGCTATGAAAATATCGCCCCCGGGGACGCCATTTTCTTTGACTGGGACTTGGACGGCGGCGCAGACCATGTGGGCATCGTTATTGGCACGGACGGCAGCAAGGTCTACACCGTAGAGGGCAACTCCGGCGACGCCTGTAAAATTAGAAGCTACTCCCTCACCTATGAGTGCATCAAGGGCTATGGCCTGATGAACTGGTAATATATTTCTGGAGGTGGAATGAATAATTGAACATTGTTTCTTTTGGGGGCGGTACGAACAGTGCCGCCCTTTTGGTTGGGCTTCATCAACATGGAATTCCCGTTGACCTTATCACTTTTGCGGATACCGGGGCGGAGCATCCTCACACCTATCAATTTATTGAAACCATGAACCAATGGCTGCGTGAACATGGAATGCCATCCATCACGGTGGTGGAAAAGGTGGACCGCAAGGGCAACCGTCTGACCCTGGAAAC
>CALWOK010000089.1 GCA_944383125.1 uncultured Flavonifractor sp. | reverse complement strand
ATGGTGCCGGTACTGCTTTAGCAGATAATAAGCCCACAGATGCTACTGATGACGCCAATCTGGCTGTCAACTGGGATGTTGAGGCCGCAGCAGTTACTGGCACTTTGACCGGCGGTCAGAACATCGGCTCCACTGTCATCACTGCCCCCGCCAAGGCCACTGACAGCACCTTTGCCAACACCTTCCTGGAGCTGGATATGACCAAGCTGCAGGATGGCATGGTAATGGACATTGCCGGCGAGAAGTATACATTCGCTATCGGTGAGGACAGCAAGGTGGACACCACTGGCGCGGGCGTCATCAACCTGACCGATCTGGATCTGACTCAGCCCGCTGACCAGACCGAGGCCATGAACCGCATCACCAATGCCACAAAGGACAACGCTACCTTCACCGTGGGCCACAATGCCTCCGGCCAGCTGACCCTGGCGGAAAAGACCGACGGCGCAGGTGCAAGCTTGGTCACTGATGAAGCCATTCTGGAGAAGCTCTCCACGCTGGATGGCCTGAAGAGCCTGGTGTCTTTCAGCATGCCCGCTGAGAACAAGGGCACCTCTGTGACCATTACCGCCGATCAGATCAAGAACGGCGACGTGATTAGCGTTGGGGAGAATCGCTTTGTGTTCACCAACGATCCCGACAGCGTTTCCGCGGGTGAGATCGCTGTGGAGATTGACGGCGCAAACACAGTCGCCAACTTCCAGGACGCACTGGAAGAGGCGGATTACAATGTGGCTGTGGACGGCAACACCGTGACCATCTATGCCGAGACCGCCACTGCCGACGCTCCCATTGTGCTGGGCGGTGGTCTGACTCTCCAGATCGGTGACACCAGCGACGATTTCAACCAGCTGGATGTGCTGGTACAGGATATGCACACCGACTCTCTGGGCATTAATGGCCTGAGCATTAGTGACCAGACCTCCGCTCAGGCGGCCGTTGACAAGATCAAGACCGCTATCAACACCGTCTCCTCTGTCCGTGGTACTCTGGGCGCCACCCAGAACCGCCTGGATCACACCATCAACAACCTGTCCGTGATGCAGGAGAACATCCAGGACGCCGAGTCCACCATCCGGGATACCGACATTGCCGAAGAGATGATGGCCTACACCAAGAACAACATCCTGATTCAGTCCGCCCAGGCCATGCTGGCCCAGGCCAATCAGGTACCCCAGGGCGTGCTGCAGCTGCTCCAGTAATCAGAACTGTTGCATAAACCTGCGGGTTGCCTGACCTTGTTCCTGTTTTACGCCCTGGGGCACGGGGCCCCCGCCGAAGCCCAGCGAAGCGGGTTCGGTGGGGAGAGGAGGCGCAAGGGAGCGGCGTGACGGATGCCCATGCCTGGGCGTCGGTCACAAAGTGGACTTTGCGCCGACGAAGGGCGTGCTCCAGCTGCTCCAGTAAGCCGCTGCGGAAAACTTCATATCCATCCCACAGGGGGCTGCTGCACAGATGCAGCAGCCCCCCTTTTTTGTTATCCTGGGTGGTTTTATAAAATAACCCACCAGTTTTCTATCCTTTTCTTTTACAAACGGTCAATCTATGTTATACTGAAAAAACAATCTTAACCCGGGGGCAAAGCCGCCCCGGCTCCGTGCCTTCCCCTGGGCTGCCTCTGTATCCCGACACAACCACTGTAAAGAGAGACAGGTAGATAAATGTATGGGTGAAAAAAAGGTGCGTACCAGGCTGTACAAGCTGATTGCCGCCATATTGCTGACGTGTGTCTCCATATATGGTGTGCTGCGCTATGTATCCCTGTCGGTGGCCGATTTGTATCTCACCTCCATCTACGACCGGATGGAAGAGCAGGCCATCCAGTATGCCAACTCCTTTCATTTCAAGCTGCAGGCCGATCTCCAGACCCTGCGTGCCATGGCCGGGATGCTGCAGGATCACCAGGACCAGGAGCCGCAGGAACTGCTGCTGAGCTTGCAGGGGGCATGCAATGCCTCGCAATTTATACGCCTGGGCTACTTTGAGGAGGACGGCAGCGGCTTTCGGCTGACCTTCCGGGAGGAAGGGGTGGTACCCGTGGCCCTGGACCAGCTCCCCACAGAATTGCAGGACGTGGCTGCCAAGGCCTGGGCAGGCTCCAGCGCCTACTCCCAGGCCTTTTATGACAGCCATCTGGACGCCAAGGTGCTGGCCAGCGCCACCCCGGTTTACAGCCATGAGCAAATCTGCGGCGTGCTGGTGTCCGCCGTGGAAACCGATGTGTACGCCCAGATCCTCTCCTCCATCAAGGCCGTCAGCCCCCTGGGTACCGCCGCCATCATTTACAACAGCGGCAATGTGGTGGCCTCCACCCGTGTGTACAGTTTGAGCGGCTTTTACAATCTCTTTGACTCCACCTACCTCTCGGACGAGATCAAAGCCCAGTATGGGGCCTGTTTTGCCGACCCGGAGGTCAGTTTTTTCCAGTTCGTGTACCAGGGGGATACCTGCTACAACTGTGTGCTGCCCCTGGATACCCTGCCCGGAGCCAGCATCGTGATCACCGACACCGACCACGGCATCAGCAACGCCGTCAGCGAGGTGGTCCGGATGGCCTATACCATGGTGGCCCTGTTTGCCCTGGCCTCGGTGGCGGTCATTCTGGCTGCGCTGTGGATGCTCCGGCGCTACCGTGCCGACCTGTCCCAGGTGGCCTACTTTGACCGGCTCACCGGCGCCTATAATAAGGCCAAGTTTCTCCTGCTGCTGGAGGAAAAGCTGGATCAGCCCTGGCCCTGCGCCGTGGTGTCCATCAACATCCGCAAATTCAAATACCGCAATGAGCTGTTTGGCTCTGCGGACTCCGATTTGCTGCTGAAGGAAATATCCGATCTGCTCCGCCAGCATATCCGCCCCGGGGAATTTTTCTGCCGGGATACGGCGGACCGATTCCTGCTCTGCCTGAAGGAAGCGGAGGAGTCGGCGGTGAAGGTACGGCTGCACGCCCTGTTTGTCCACACAGACCAGATGGCCGGCACCATGCACCCCAATTACCCCCTCTACTTTTACTGCGGCTGCGCCTTCCGGGCCGATTGCGCCGGGGAGGACCCCCAGCAGGAGCTGATGAGCCATGTGATGATGGCCCTGGGCATCGCCAAGCAGGGCCACCAGACCACCATCTCCTTCTATAACGCCCAGCTCCACAAACAGGAGACCATGCAGAACTACATGGAAAACCACATGGAACAGGCCCTCCATGAAGGGGCCTTCCATCTCTTCCTGCAGCCGAAAATCCGCCTGGAGGACGGCGCCCTGGGCGGTGCGGAGGCGCTGGTGCGGTGGATGTACAACGGGGTGGCCATCTTCTCCCCCGATCAGTTTATCCCCCTGTTTGAGCACAACGGCTTCTGCGTCAAGCTGGATTACTATATGGTAGAACAGGTCTGCCGCCAGATCAGGGCCTGGCTGGATCAGGGCCTGCCCCTGGTCCCCATCTCGGTGAACCAGACCAGGCTGCTGTTCCACCAGAAAAACTATCCCCAGCGCCTGCGGGATATTGCCGCAGCCTATCAGATCCCCCCCAGCTGCATTACCCTGGAGATTCTGGAGGGTATGGCCATGGAGGACGTGGAGCTGGTGCAGCACTGTGTGGAGGAGCTGCACAGCTACGGCTTCCGCATTTCCATGGACGATTTCGGCACCGGCTATTCCTCCCTGAATACCCTGGGGTCCCTGCGCATTGATGAGCTGAAACTGGACCGCTCCTTTATGGTACAGGCAAAGCAGGACCAAAAGGGCAACCACAGAAAAATCCTGGAATCCATCATCCAGCTCTCCAAAAAAATGAACATGACCACGGTGGCGGAAGGGGTGGAAAGCGCTGACAGCGAGCAAATGCTCCAGGCCCTCTCCTGTGACTTCGGCCAGGGGTACTACTACAGCAAGCCCATCCCAGTGCTGGAATTTCAACAGCGCTATCTGGAACCGTCCCACCCTGCATAAATCAGGACGGCCCTCCGAATCGGCAGATTCGGAGGGCCGTCTGTGTCTCTTGCCGGCGGTTATCCGGATAAATTGCTGTATCCCATCAAAAACTGATCCACTGCCCGGGCGGCCCCCCGGCCCTCCTGAATGGCCCATACCACCAGGGACTGGCCCCGGCGCATATCCCCGGCGGCAAAGATGCCGGGTACGCCGGTGGTATAGCCGCCCGGCTCAGTCTGGACGCAGGAGCGGTCGGTAAGGGTCAGACCAAGGGCTTCGGGGACGTAGGACTGGGCTCCCAGGAATCCGGCGGCAATGAGGAGCAGCTGGCATTCCAGAATTTCCTCGCTGCCGGGGATGGGCTGGCGGTCGGGGCCAAGGCGTACCGTTTTCACAGCCGCCAGTCTGCCCTGCTCGTCTCCGATCAGCTCGGCCACCGTGGTTTCATACCGCCGGGGGTCCTGCCCGAACCGGGCGATGGCCTCCTCCTGGCCGTAGTCGGTTTTGCACACCCGGGGCCACTCCGGCCAGGGGTTGGACTCCGCCCGCCGGTCGGGGGCCTTGGGCATCATCTCCAGCTGGGTGACGCTGGCGCAGCCGTGGCGGATGCAGGTACCCACACAGTCGTTGCCGGTGTCGCCGCCCCCTACAATCACTACATGCTTGCCCTGGGCAGAGGGATAGGTACCCTCTGCCAGATTGTGATCCAGCAGGCTGCGGGTGGTCTCCTTCAAAAAGTCCACCGCAAACCAGACCCCGTCCAGCTCCCGGCCGGGGACGGCCAGGTCTCTGGGCTGGGCGGCCCCGCAGCACAGCACCACGCTGTCATACTCCTCCTTCAGGGCCTGGGGAGAGAGGTCTTTTCCCACATCCACCCCGGTACGGAAGTTCACCCCTTCGGCAGCCATTTTGTGGAGCCGCCGCTGGACAATGGTCTTTTCCAGCTTCATGTTGGGGATGCCGTACATCAGTAGGCCGCCGGGCCGGTCCTCCCGCTCAAAGACGGTGACCGCATGGCCCCGGCGGTTGAGCTGGTCGGCGCAGGCCAGCCCGGCCGGGCCGGAGCCTACCACCGCCACCCGCTTGCCGGTGCGGGTTTTGGG
>CALWOK010000088.1 GCA_944383125.1 uncultured Flavonifractor sp. | reverse complement strand
TATGACACCATGGTGCGGCTGTCCCGGGGCTACGGCGCTCTGCTCCACCCCCTGGTGGACTCCAAGGGCAACTTCGGCAAGGTGTACTCCCGGGATATGGCCTGGGCCGCCAGCCGGTACACTGAGGTACGGCTGGACCCCATCTGCGGGGAGCTGTTCCGGGACATTGACCAGGACACCGTGGACTTTGTGGACAACTATGACGGCTCCATGAAAGAGCCTACCTTGCTGCCCACCACCTTCCCCAACGTGCTGGTCAGCGCCAACCAGGGCATTGCCGTAGGCATGGCCTCCAACCTGTGCGGCTTCAATCTGGGGGAGGTGTGCGACGTCACCACCGCTTTTCTGAAAAATCCCCAGATCAATCTGCTGGAGTATCTGAAGGCCCCCGATTTTCCCACTGGCGGAGAACTGCTCTATGACGAGGCCGCTTTGAAGCAGATCTATGCCACCGGCCGGGGTTCCTTCCAGGTGCGGGCCAGGTGGCGGTACCTGAAAAGCGAAAACCTCATTGAGGTATACGAAATCCCCTATACCACCACCGTAGAGGCCATCATGGACAAGGTGGCCGAGCTGATCAAGACGGGCAAAATCAAAGAAATTGCCGATATGCGGGACGAAACCGACCTGAACGGCCTGAAAATCACCATTGACCTGAAGCGGGGTACCGACCCGGACAAGCTGATGGCCAAGCTCTGCAAATCCACCACCTTGCAGGATGCCTGCTCCTGCAACTTCAATATCCTGATTGCCGGCATGCCCCGGGTCATGGGGGTGGGGGAAATCCTGGAGGAGTGGACCGGCTGGCGGATGGAGGGGGTGCGGCGGCGCACCTACTTTGTCATGAAAAAGAAGCAGGACAAGCTCCACCTACTGAAGGGCCTGAAGAAAATCCTGCTGGACATCGACCGGGCCATCAAGATCATCCGGGAGACCGAAGAGGACGCCGAGGTGGTGCCCAACCTGATGATTGGCTTTGGCATCGACCAGATTCAGGCCGACTATGTGGCCGACATCAAGCTGCGCAACATCAACAAGGAGTATATCTTAAAGCGCATTGAAGAGGTGGCCGGGCTGGAGGAGGAGATTGCCGACCTCCAGGACATCATAAACAACCCCAAGCGCATCAAAAAACTCATTGTCTCCGAACTGGCAGCGGTAAAAAAGAAATTTGCCGCTCCCCGGCGCACTGAAATTGTATACGACTATCAGACCGCAGGCGCCGCCGAAGAGGAGGACGAAACCCCCGACTATGCCGTCCATGTGTTCTGCTCCAAAGAGGGCTATTTCAAGAAAATTACCCCCCAGTCTTTGCGGATGAGCAGCGAGCAGAAATACAAAGAGGGGGATGGGCCCTTCCTGTACTGGGAGGGCAGCAACCGGGACGAGCTGCTGGTGTTCACCGACAAGCAGCAGTGCTACAAAACCCGCCTCAGCGACTTTGATGACGCCAAAGCCAGCATTTTGGGCGACTTTTTGCCCACCAAGCTGGGCATGGACCCGGGGGAGAGCTTTGTGTGGGCCTGCCTCACCAGCGACTACAGCGGCAACCTGCTCTTCTTCTTTGCCAACGGCAAGGTGGCCCGGGTCCCTCTGTCCGCCTACCAGACCCAGACCCGCCGGAAAAAACTCACCGGGGCCTGCTCCGACAAATCCCCCCTGGTCACTGCCATCCACCTGCTGGAGGACACCGAGGTGGCCATGACCTCCAACGAGGGCCGGTGCCTGGTGTTCCACACCGCCCTCCTCACCCCCAAGACCACCCGTTCCACCCAGGGGGTCAACGTCATGGCCCTGAAACCCAAGCGGGAGATTGTCCAGGCCCTTCCCCTGGCAGAGACTCCCATTGTCAACGCCCCCCGGTACCGCAGCCGTACCCTCCCCGGCACAGGGGCCTTGCTGAAGGAAGAGGACCGGGGTATCCGGCAGCTTACCCTGACAGATTAACCCAAACCCCCGTGATTTGGAGTGTTTTATGAAACAATTTGTGAAAAAGCAGCTGATCGCCTATTTCTGGATTACGATGGCCTCTCTGTGTTACGCCGTGGGCTTCAACTGGTGCTATGAACCCAATCTGATTGGCTTTGGCGGCATCACCGGCGTGGGCCAGATCATCAACCACTTTTTCCCCTGGGCGCCTATTGGTACTGTAGTGATTATCCTCAACATCCCTCTGTTCCTGCTGGGATGGAAGTTTTTGGGCGGCCACATCCTGGTGTCCTCCCTGTACGCCATGTTTGTTTCTTCTGCCTTTATCGACATACTCCACCTGCTGTATACCTTCCAGCCCATGGATTCCATGCTGGCCTGCGTGTTCGGCGGCGTGCTGATGGGAGGTTCTCTGGGCATTGTGTTCCTCCAGGGGGCCACCACCGGCGGCACCGATCTCATTGCCCGGCTGCTCAAGCTGCGCTTTTCCTGGCTGCCCATGGGCAAGCTGCTGCTGGGGGTGGATCTGGCAGTCATTCTGGCGGTGGCCGCTGTTTTTGGCAACCTGAACAGCGCCCTGTACGGCATCATTGCCCTGTATCTCTCCGCTTTTGTGATGGATAAGGTGCTCTACGGCCTGGACAACGCCAAGGTGGCCTATATCATCAGCGACTCTTATGAAGCCATTACCCAGCGGCTCATCCATGACATTGACCGGGGCGTTACCATTCTTCACGGTCAGGGCGCCTATTCCAAGAGCGACAAAAAGGTGCTGATGGTGGCTTTTAAGCAAAAGCAGATTGTGGAAATCAAACGAATGGTCCACGAGCTGGACCCCTCTGCCTTCCTGGTGGTATGCGACGCCCACGCGGTGCTGGGGGACGGCTTCCGGGTATATAAGGAAAACGACATTTGACAGAAAGGACAGATTGGCATGGAACAATTCACGAAGGTAAAGAACAACCTGGAGCAGCGTGGCTTTGACGTCACCTGCTTCGCCACCAGGGAAGAGGCTGCCGCCTATCTGACCAAAAAACTGGCGGGCAAGACCGTGGGCCATGGCGGCTCCGTCACCTTGCAGGAGCTGGGCCTGCTGGACAAGCTGAAGGAGTGCGCCACCCTGTACAGCCACACCGCCGGGGCCACCTTTGCCCAGGCCGCAGAGGCCCCTGTCTATCTGTCCTCGGTGAATGGTCTGGCGGAAACCGGAGAGCTGATCAACATTGACGGCACCTGCAACCGGGTGGCCTCCACCGTATTCGGCCATGAAGAGGTCTACTTTGTGGTGCGCCGCAACAAGCTGGCTCCCGACTATGAGGGCGCTCTGTGGCGGGCCCGCAACATTGCCTCCCCCAAAAACGCCCACCGGCTGCACAAAAACACCCCCTGCGCCGTCAAGGGGGACAAGTGCTATGATTGCAGCAGCCCGGAGCGCATCTGCCGGGCCTTGGTGGTGCTGTGGGAAAAGCCCACCGGCGTGGGCCGGTGCGAGGTGGTGCTGGTAGACCAGGATCTGGGGTATTAAGGGAAAAGGGAGGCGGAGCCTGTGAAAAAGTCCATACTGGCCCTGACTGCCGGCGGCGCTTTGCTGCTTTCCGGCTGCGTCTCCCTGTCCGGAAACCCCTATACCGTGGTAGCCCCCCATGTGGAACACCCGGTACTGGGAGAGGATTCCTCCACCATCAAGGCCAGCACCTATTCCGAGCTGGTCAACGGGGTGCTCTTTTTTGTCTCCCAGAGCGTGGAGGAGGGTACCATCCAGCTCACCGACTATACCGGCGATGTGGAAGAGGATCTGAACCGGGCCTGCCTGGAGGTGGCCAAGGACGATCCTCTGGGGGCCTATGCGGTGGATTTCATCAAAAACGACTATACCACCATCATCACCACCTATGAGGCCACCATCACCATTGCCTACCGCCGCTCGCCAGAGCAGATCAGCGGCCTGGTGAACATCACCGGCACCAGCGCCATCGAGGCGGAGGCTGCCCAGGCCCTGTCCGCCTTCCAGACCGAGCTGGCCTTACGGGTGGGCTATTTTTCCGGGGATGAACATACGGTAACGGCCCAGGTCCGCCAGGCCTATTATGCCAATCCTGGCACCGCATTGGGGATGCCCCAGTGTACCGTCACCCTCTACCCGGAAGAGGGAACCCAGCGGATTGTGGAGCTTCAGCTGACCTATCCCCAGGAGCCTGCCATCCTCCAGCGCAGAAGCCAGCAGCTGCTGGAGGCCGCCGCCGATCTGGTGCTCCCCCTGCAAAATCAGATCGGCAGCCGCCGCCTGGAGCTGCTGATGACCCTGCTGCCCGCCGGCATCAAGACAAATCCCCAGGGCGGGGCCACTCCATGGGACGGGCTGCTGGGAGAGGGGGCCAACCATGAGGGGCTGGCCCTGGCCTTTCAGCTGCTGTGCAATACGGCAGGTATCGACTGCACCCTGGTGGAGGGTACCCTGGAGGGCCAGCCCCATTTCTGGAACTGCGTGACCGAAAACGGCGCCACCAGCTGGGTGGATCTCAGCCGCAGTCTGTCCCAGACCTGGACAACCGACCAGATGATTGAACTGGGCTATGTCTGGCCCGGACAGATAGCCTCCTGATGGATTTCAAAAATTTTTGCAAATACCCTTGACAGAGGTAAGCAAGCCTGCTATAATAACCACCGTCGCTTGCAGGTGTAGCTCATCTGGTAGAGCGCCACCTTGCCAAGGTGGAGGTAGCGAGTTCGAGCCTCGTCACCTGCTCCAGCAAAAACCACACTCATAAGAGTGTGGTTTTTTTATATTCCAGGCAACGCGCAATGCAGAAGGGCCTGTCGCACACCTTGCGACAGGCCCCATTTTTGTCATCCTGCGCCGGTGGATGCTTGTTGCAGCAGCCCCGTCAGTTCAGGAAAAATTGTGCCGTCATGGCGGCCACCAGACCCAGCACTGCCGCCGACACCACAAGATCCAAGATCAGGCCCACACTCCAGCGACGGGAAAGATGCGGACAGGCAGGCTGCTCCTGCTCCGCCGCAGGGGCCTTGTCCTCCAGGGCCTGACGGCAGGCTGAAAAATCCAGCACCTTGCCCTGGGATTGCCTCTGCTGCCTGGCAGGGATGATCACGGCCCGATAAACCGGACCCTGTCCGCCGCTGGCCTGTTGGTCCATGCCGGTTCCCTCCATGGGGACGGCATTCAGATGGATGTAGGTGGTTTTCATACCAGCGTCCTCCTTCGGGCTCCGGCAGGGCCGGGCCAGTGTTCTGATGCCCTACAGACGGGCCAACCGGGAAAAAAGTTCCCCGGGCGATGGATAGAACTTTTGTACGATTCAAGTATACAACATATGTTCGATAAAGGCAAGAGAAATTTTTCCCTCCGGCGGGAACCTTTTTGCCGGCCATACGTCCAAAGGGCAGGAGATACCATTCAAAGGAGGATGCCTTATGAAACGGACTGCACGCACCCTGTTGGCCGCCGTGCTGGCGGCGGCCCTGGCCCTGCCCGCCACGGCGGTCAGTTCCACAGACCAGCGCATGACCCAGGTCACCCTGTCGGTAAAGGAGCAGCTGGAGATTGGCGACTCCTATACCAACTTTTATGGCGAGCTGATGGAAACGGAATTCCGCACCTGCTGGAGTCTGAACTGGGAGGGAGAGGAGGCGACCCTCCAGGTGGTTGCCGGGGAGGACGGCACCATCTACCGCTATGAGTACACCCCCCAGAACCGCCAGACTTCCCCCAACGCCGCCCCCGCCTTCCCCGCCCTCAGCCGGGAAGAGGGCCTGTCCTATGCCCAGGATTTTGCGGCGCAGGTGCTCCATCAGCCCGAAGGGACCACCCTGACGGCAGAGGAGCAGTTCTCCTCTGTGGACGCCCTCTCCCATCACTACCAGGGACAGCTGGAGCTGTACGGCCTGCCCACCCCCATTGGTCTGTGGATGGAGGTGGACAACCGGGACGGGACGGTGCTGTCCTACCAGCGCAATGATCTGTACCAGACCTATCTGGGCCAGCCGGAGGCCCCTGAGGGCTACGGCAAAGCCCCTGAGCAGGCAGCCCCTCTGCTGAAAGATACCCTGGAGCTGAAGCTGGAGTATGTGGTGGAGGAATCCCACCCGGACCGGGCGGTGCTGCGCTATGTACCGGCAGCCGGGGA
>CALWOK010000087.1 GCA_944383125.1 uncultured Flavonifractor sp. | reverse complement strand
ATGGCAAGCTGCCCGGCAGCTATCTGTTTTCCGAAATTGCCCGCCGTGTGGCGGCCTATACCCAGGCCCACCCGGAGAAATCCATCATCCGGCTGGGCATCGGGGACGTAACCCGTCCCATTCCTGCCGCCGTTACCGCCGCAATGCACAAGGCTGTGGATGAGATGGCCACCGCCGGCGGGTTCCACGGCTATGGTCCCGAGCAGGGCTATGATTTCCTGCGCAACGCCATAGCCCAGGCCGATTATCAGGCCCGTGGGGTAAACATCAGCCCGGAGGAAATTTTTGTTTCCGACGGCGCCAAGAGCGACTGCGGCAATATCGGCGACATTTTTGACCAGAACAACGTGGTGGCCGTGTGCGACCCGGTGTACCCGGTCTATGTGGACACCAATGCCATGGCCGGCCGGGCCGGGGACTACGACGCCCACACCGGCAAGTGGAGCAACCTGGTCTATATGCCCTGTGTGGCGGAAAACGGCTTCTCCCCCGCCATTCCCACCGGCAAGATAGATCTGATCTATCTGTGCTTCCCCAACAACCCCACCGGCGCCGTGGCTACCAAGGAACAGCTGAAGGCCTGGGTGGACTATGCCAACCAGAACGATGCCGTTATCCTGTATGACAGCGCCTATGAGGCCTTCATTACCGATCCCGCTATCCCGCACACCATCTTTGAAATTGATGGCGCACGCACCTGTGCCATTGAGTTCCGCTCCTTCTCCAAGACTGCCGGCTTTACCGGCACCCGCTGCGCCTACACCGTCATTCCCAAGGAACTGGTGCGTGGCGGCGTGACCCTCAACAGCATGTGGAACCGCCGTCAGTGTACCAAGTTCAATGGAGTACCCTATGTGGTGCAGCGGGGCGCCGAAGCGGTGTACAGCCCCGAAGGGCAGGCCCAGATCAAGGAGACCATCCGTTACTACCTGAACAACGCCAAGGTCATTCGGGATGGCCTTGCCTCTGCCGGCCTGACCGTATCCGGCGGGGAAAACTCCCCCTACATCTGGTGCCGCACCCCTGACGGCATGGGTTCTTGGGACTTCTTTGACAAGCTGCTCCAGGAGGCCAATGTGGTTACCACTCCCGGCGCCGGCTTCGGCCCCAGCGGTGAGGGCTATATTCGCCTGACCGCCTTCGGCGAGGCAGAGGCCACCCGAGAGGCCGTGGCACGCATCAAGGCGATTTTGTAAGATAAAAACAATGCCCGCTGCAGCCACAGCGGGCATTGTTGTGGTCAGGCCAAACGCAGGCGAGCCCGTTTGAGGGCATTATGGAGCAGGATACACAGCATCGGCGCCGCCACAATGGCAATCGTGGCATTGAACAGAGAGGCAGGTACCTTGAACCCCAGGGTGGCCAGAGCGGCGGCAGGCTGAAGCCCTTCCACCAGCAATCCGTTATAAAAATAGCTCTTGGCGAAGTAGATGATATAGTAGACGATGCAGCCCAGACCCACTCCGGCAAGGCAACGGGGATAGGTGGGATTTTCCCGATGGGTACCCCGCACAAACAGCAGTCCGGCCCCCAGGCCCATCGCTCCCTTGGTCAGAAAGGTAAGCCAGCATTCCGGCGCAAAGAGGGGGTTGGTCAGGTCATACAGGGCGGAACCAAGGCCGGAGGCCAGTCCTCCCACCGGCCCCAGCAGCAGCCCTGACAGACAGCACATAATGTTGGCCAGGGTAAACGAGGTATTGCCGCCGATGGCAATGGGCATTGTAACCCGCAGATAGTTGCTGACAAACACCAGAGCCGTGAACATTGCCAGCACCGCCAGCCGCCGTACCTTGACGTGGTTTCTTTCCATCACACACACACATCCTTTTCTCTGTGGTGAGGATATTATAGCCTTGGTTTGACCTTGGTACAAATACCAGTTTTAAAAAAGTTCATCAGGTCAGATCTTGCTTTTCCAATTTTATTCTGATAGTAAATAAATAATTATACTAGAGTATCCAATCAGATTCAACAATATCTTACCACATTCTATATCTTTGTTCAGCATTGTTAAGAATCCAATCTTCAGGAAACAAACAACGTTTGATTTGTTTCTTGACAGACACCAAAAACTTCACTATAGTAAATGACAAAAGATAAGAAGGTGAACCCATGAAACGACCCTTTGTGACACTGGAGCAGCTCCAGCATATGACCCAGCAATACCCGACCCCCTTCCATCTCTATGACGAGAAGGGTATCCGGGAGACCGCCCGTAAGCTGAAGGAGGCTTTTTCCTGGAACCCAGGCTTCAAAGAGTATTTTGCTGTCAAGGCAACCCCCAATCCTGCCATTCTGAAAATTTTGCGGGAAGAGGGCTGCGGCGCCGACTGCTCCTCCTTGACCGAGCTGATGCTGTCCGACAAGTGCGGCTTTACCGGCTCTGAGATCATGTTCTCCTCCAACGACACCCCTGCCGAGGACTTCCGGCTGGCCGCCAAACTGGGGGCCACCATCAATCTGGACGACTTTACCCACATCGACTTTCTCAAGGAAACCATTGGGTATATCCCCGAAACCATCTCCTGCCGCTTCAATCCCGGCGGCACCTTTTCCATCGGGGCCTCCGCGGAGGGCTTCCAGGTGATGGATACCCCCGGCGATTCCAAATACGGCTTTACCCGGGAACAACTCTTTGAGGGCTTCAAAAAGCTGAAGGCCATGGGGGCCAAGCGCTTTGGCATCCATGCTTTCCTGGCCTCCAATACCCTGTCCAATGAGTACTACCCCACCCTGGCGGGTATTCTCTTCCAGCTGGCGGTGGAACTGGAGCAGGAAACCGGCTGCGATATCTGTTTTATCAACCTGTCGGGCGGCGTAGGGATACCCTATCAGCCCGATCAGCCTGCCAACGACATTGCCGTGATTGGAGACGGGGTACGCAAGCAGTTTGAAACCATTCTGATGCCTGCCGGTATGGGAGATATCGCGATTTACACCGAGCTGGGCCGCTTTATGCTGGCTCCCAACGGTTGTCTGGTGACTAAGGTGCTCCACTTCAAACACACCTATAAAGAGTATGTAGGGGTTGACGCCTGTGCCGCCAATCTGATGCGTCCCGCCATGTATGATGCCTACCATCATATTACCGTCATGGGCAAGGAGGATGCTCCCTGCGACCACACCTATGACGTGACAGGTTCTCTCTGTGAGAACAACGACAAATTCGCCATCGACCGGAAGCTGCCGAAGATCGACATGGGTGATCTGCTGGTGATCCACGATACG
>CALWOK010000086.1 GCA_944383125.1 uncultured Flavonifractor sp. | reverse complement strand
ATGCTTTCTGAATTTGATATCCGGTAGATCAATGGATCTGTTCACGTCTTCCTATGTATACTGGATACAGAAAGGGAATTACTCTGAATGCCTCTGGAATAAGATATGGCAGCAGGGAAGTCTCCTGGCATCAGGAGCCAATCAAACAGAATGTTCCCATCCATGTCCCCGAGCAGAAACCAAACTTTCTGCCTGACCCATGATTCTGTATCAAAATAGTTCTATAGATAAAAGTATTCTGTAAAACAGAAAAAATCCTAAAAATATCCCTATTTAATGCTGTATAGTTGTATGACCGCAGAGTGTTCGACAAGTATTTTTACTTTATAGAACATATATGCCGAAACCTGAAAAATTTTTAGGCTATTTGGCGCTATGCACAAAGCATACTCTTCTGCCGACCGTCAGCTCCATTCGTTTTCTGTAATTTACATAATGTAATTGACATAATACGTTGTCATAATTTACAAAAAGCGAGAATTGCATTCCCATCTCTTGCGCGCACCCTGTGGTTGCGATATAGTTACAACAGAAAGTAAATAAAGTGGTCTATTTCATCTGCCCTGCGCATATTCTGTGCCGGGGAGGTGGGACTGTGCATCGAACTTTTGTGGCGGCCTGGAAGGTGCCTGGAGATGGAATCCTTCCAGCCTTGGTATTGACAGGATCCTGTTTTCTGGCTGGCGGTCTGGCCGGATGTCTGCTGGCTGCTCAGGTGGGCGGTGCGGGGCAGACCAGCCTGACCAGCTATTTGCAAGCTTTCTTGCAGGCATCCCATCAGGGTGCAGTGGATGTGCCGGCGCTTTGGCTTCAGATCTGGGACAGCCTGCGCTGGCCTTTGATGGCCCTGCTGCTGGGCTTTACCGCTCTGGGGGTGCTGGGTTTGCCCGTCTTGTTTGCCGTACGGGGGTTCTTGCTCTCCTTTTCCATCGCTGCCTTTGTCCGGGCGTTTGGAGGGGCAGGCTGTCTGCTGGCTTTGGTGGTTTTCGGTGTGGGAGGTGTCCTGTCCCTGCCCGCCCTCTTTCTGTTAGGGGTTCAAAGCTTTCTTTCCGCCCGTACCCTGGCTGCCCGGGTCAGGGGAGAGGGAAGTGGTCATGTACTGTGGGGCAGGGCATGTCTGATTCGCTGCGCCATGTGTCTGGGATGTATTTGTGTGTCAATCCTGCTGGAGCGGGCGGCAGTACCCGCTTTGCTGACAGGTGCAGCCGGCGCCTTTCTGCGCCAGTCATAAATATAAAATGAGAGAAGATAGAGAGAACGCAGAAAGGGTGTGGTTGGATGGAATATCTCAGTGGTTATGAGCGATATCTGGAGCGAGAAAAGAAGGTGTCTCCCAATACGTTAAGCTCTTATCTGCGGGATGTGCGCCAGTACCTGCACTGGCTGGAGGCAACTGTCGGGTTGTCTCCCGTCCAGGCCGTACGGAGCGATGTGGAGGCCTATATCCATAGTCTGACCCTTAGCGGCAAGTCGGCTGCCACTGTAACCCGATGCCACGCCTCTCTGAAATCCTTTTACGCCTGGCTGCTGAACATCGGAATGGTAAGCGAAAATCCTGCCCGTGGGCTGGCTCAGACCAAGGTGGAGCGCAAGCTGCCCCAGATTCTCACCTCCAAAGAGGTGGAGCTTTTTCTGGAGCAGCCAGACCCTTCCGACCCCAAGGGCAGCCGGGACAAGGCCATGCTGGAGCTGTTATATGCCACCGGCATCCGGGTAAGCGAGCTGATCGGGCTGAATATGGACAATCTCAACCTGTCTGCCAGCCTGATCCGCTGCACCGGACGTGGAAAGGAACGCATCATCCCCCTGTACCAGACCGCAGTCAAGTCTCTGCGGTTCTATGTGGAGCATATGCGTCCACAGCTGGTGGAGGTTCCCCAGGAGCCTGCCCTCTTTGTCAACATGAACGGAGAGCGAATGAGCCGGCAGGGATTCTGGAAAATCATCAAGCATTATCAGGAAAAAGCGGGGATTCAAACGGATATCACCCCCCATACCCTGCGCCATTCCTTTGCCGCCCATCTGCTGGAAAATGGCGCCGATCTCCACTCCATCCAGGAGATGCTGGGCCATGCCGACATCTCCTCCACCCAGATCTATGCCCAGCTGGTGGGGCAGAAGCTGAAACACATCTATATCAAAGCCCACCCCAGGGCCTGATGGAAAAACCGGCCGGAGGACAAACTCCGGCCGGTTTTTCCACATCCATTTCCTCCTTGCGTCTGTGGTGCTGCCGTGGTACAATATTTTCTGTATGGAAACCTGGAAAGGAACCACGCTATGCTGATTTTAGGGATTGACCCCGGTTTTGCCATTGTAGGCTTCGGCCTGGTGGAGGCGGCAGGGGGGAAGGCCCGTCTGGTACAGTGCGGCGCCATCACCACCCCGGCAGGAGACCCTTTGCCCTCCCGTCTGTGTCAGATTGCAGACGATATGGATGTGCTGCTGGGACAGTTCCAGCCGGAGGCCATGGCCATTGAAGAGCTGTTCTTCAACAACAACATTACCACCGGCATCGGGGTAGCCCAGGCCCGCGGGGTACTGCTGCTGGCGGCAGAGCGGCGGAAGGTCCCCATCTATGAGTACTCGCCCAGCCAGGTCAAGCAGGCTGTGGTGGGCTACGGCAAGGCGGAAAAGCGCCAGGTGATGGACATGACCCGCCGCATTCTGAACCTGAAGACGGTCCCCAAACCGGATGACGCCGCCGATGCAGTGGCCATCGCCCTGTGCCACGCCCGTTCCTTTACCTCCCGTTTGCAGCATCCCGACGCCGCCCGCCCGGGCAGCGGCCGGTACGCTGTGCGCAGAAAGTAGGAATTTGACCACCATGTTTTATTATGTAAAAGGTATTGTGGCCCACACCGCCCCCTATCTGGCGGTGATTGACTGCGGCGGGGTGGGCTACGCCTGCCGCACCACCAACCATACCCTGTCCCAGCTGAAAAAAGGGGAGAGCGCCAAGCTGTTTACCTACCTGAATGTGCGGGAAGACGCCATGGAGCTTTACGGCTTTGCCAGTGAAAACGAGCTGAACTGTTTTCAGCTGCTGATTTCCGTCTCTGGAGTGGGTCCAAAGGCGGCCCTGTCCATTCTGTCCTCCGCCACGCCGGAGTCATTGGCCATGAGCATCATCACCGGGGATGAAAAGGCCCTCACCGTGGCCCAGGGCATCGGCAAGAAGATTGCCCAGCGCATCATTCTGGAATTGAAGGATAAGCTGGCTAAGGGGCAGCTGGCCTCCGATGGGGAGCGCTACGGCGGCACCGGGGTCACCGTCATCCCGGAGAACAAGTCCTCTGAGGCCGCCGCCGCCCTGGCGGTGCTGGGCTACTCCCAGGCCGAGGTGGCTATGGCCCTCAAGGGCATTGACGTGGATACCCTCAGCCTGGAGGACATCATCAAGCAGGCCCTGAAGAAAATGGTAAAGGGATGATCGGGATGGAAACAAAAAATACCACCAGGACCGTAGTGAAAAGCGGGATTACCTTTGGAACCTGCCTCGCCATGGTCATCTCCTACACCAACTGGCACTCGGTTGGCTGGGCCATCTTTCACGGCCTGCTCAGCTGGGTCTATGTCATTTACTATCTTCTGTGCTGCTAGAAAGGATGGATACGGAATGGCCAAACTGGAAGAACACTTGACCGGTGACTTTGACACCCTGCTGGATTACCTCCACAGCGGCATTTTAAACGGCAGCTCCTCCGCCAGCTGGGAGGAAAGCAGCGATTACCAACATGGTTCCTTCCGCTGTGCGGTCCGGGTGTATGAACGGTACAGTTTCATCGGCAGCAACCGGGTCAGCCTGAACCTGACCCTGGTGGGGGATGGGCGGCAGCTTTTCCTGTCCGCCATTACCTCCGGCGGCAGCCAGGCCGTTTTCTTCAAAATCAATACCTGGGGAGAAGGGGCTTTTCTGGATTGTGTCAGAGAGTTGCTGGACCGGTGGTATGGCTGAGGTGACAAAGGAAGTGAAACCTTGAGTATTGCGTTTTCAGAAGAAGGCTTTGAGACTGAGGAGCCGCTTGTTACCACATCTCTCACCCGGGATGATGAGGCAGAAGGCTCTCTGCGGCCTAAAACCTTAAGGGAATACATCGGCCAGGAGAAGGCCAAGGGCAACCTGGAGGTATTCATCCAGGCTGCCAAGCTGCGGGGCGAGCCGCTGGACCATGTACTGCTCCACGGCCCGCCCGGCCTGGGCAAGACCACCCTCTCCAACATTATTGCCAATGAGATGGGGGTCAACATCCGCATCACCTCCGGCCCGGCCATTGAAAAGCCGGGAGATCTGGCCGCTCTGCTGACCAATCTGGCGGAAAATGATATCCTCTTTGTGGACGAAATCCACCGGCTCAACCGGTCGGTGGAGGAAATTTTATACCCTGCTATGGAGGACTTTGCCATTGATATTATCATTGGAAAAGGGCCTTCCGCCAACTCCATCCGGCTGGATCTGCCCAGATTCACCCTCATTGGGGCCACCACCCGGGCGGGCCAGCTGTCCGCCCCCCTCCGGGACCGGTTCGGGGTGACCCTGCGGCTGGAGCTGTACACCCCGGAGGAGCTGGCCCTCATTGTCACCCGGTCGGCAGGTATTCTGGAGGTACCCATTGAGTCCGACGGGGCCATGGAAATTGCCCGGCGGAGCCGGGGTACCCCCCGGATTGCCAACCGGATGCTCCGCCGGGTGCGGGACTTCGCTCAGGTGAAGGCCGGAGGCGTCATTACCAGAGGCGTGGCCGACGCCGCCCTCACCGCCCTGGAGGTAGACCACCTGGGGCTGGACGCCATCGACCGGCGGATGCTCTCCAGCATCATCACCCACTATGCCGGCGGCCCGGTAGGGCTGGAAACCCTGGCGGCCACCATCAACGAGGAGGCCGTCACGCTGGAGGACGTATATGAGCCCTATCTGATGCAGATGGGCTTTCTGACCCGTACCCCCCGGGGGCGCTGTGTGACCCGGCGTGCCTATGAACATCTGGGCCTGTCTGTTCCCGGAGGGGTGGGGATGGAGCAGCTGAGCTTTTGACGAAAGGAAGATAACAATGGGCAAACTATTTGGAACCGACGGGATCCGGGGCGTGGTCAACGCCGGCCTGGATGCCCGGTTGGCCTATCAGGTCGGTGTGGCGGCAGCCCATGTGCTGGCCCAGGCCAAGGGAGAGGGGCGGCCCCGTTTTGCCATCGGCAAGGACACCCGCATCTCCTCCGACCTGCTGGAGGGCGCACTGATTGCCGGACTCTGTTCCGCCGGGGCCGATGTGCTCCACCTGGG
>CALWOK010000085.1 GCA_944383125.1 uncultured Flavonifractor sp. | reverse complement strand
TCCGAGTCCCTGCAAGGAGGTAGGTCTGCCCGTCTGCTCGCGTTAAGAGTTCCAAGTGGTTCCATCAATGGCGGTGGAACAACGACGGGTGGTACCGCGGAGTTAATTCCGTCCCGAAGCTGTAAGTAAAAACAGCTTCGGGACTTTTTTTATTTTTTTGACGAAAGGTTGTGAATGGTCATGGTATTCCTGGCACAAAAAACTGACAAAATGGTGGAGGGCCGGAATAACCAGGCCAGTACGATCCACGGTGCGGTTCATGCCCTCCGGGACATGGGCGGTATTACCTTCCTGACCCTGCGCACCCGTACCGGGCTGGTACAGTGTGTCTGTTCTGGTAAGGAGGCTCTGGACGGGGCCACTGAAGAATGTACCGTTGAGGCTGCCGGCACCTGGCGGGAGGAACCCCGAGCCCCCGGCGGGCAGGAGCTGACCGACGCCACTGTCACCGTCCTCTCCCGTCCCGCCGCTCCTCTCCCCGTCCCACTGTCCAAAAAAAAGCTGGATCTGCATTTGGATACCGAGCTGGCCCTGCGGCCGGTGGTGCTGCGCTCTCCCAAAGAGCAGTCGGTATTCCGCATCCAGTCTGCCATCTGCCGGGCCTTCCGGGACTTTTTGCAAAGTCAGGATTTCACCGAAATCCATACTCCCAAAATCGTCCATGCAGGAGCTGAGGGGGGCGCCAATATCTTCCGGCTGGACTACTTTGGCAAAAAGGCCTTTCTGGCCCAGTCTCCCCAGTTTTATAAACAGACCATGGTGGGGGTATTTGAGCGGGTTTATGAAGTAGCCCCGGTGTTCCGGGCAGAAAAACATGCCACCCAGCGCCACCTGAATGAATATACCTCCCTGGACTTTGAAATGGGCTATATCCAGTCCTTTATGGACGTGATGGAGATGGAGCAGGGCTTTCTCCAGCATTTGATGGCTTTGCTCCAGGAGGAATACGCCGCCGACCTGGCCCTGCTGGGAATTGAACTGCCTCAGGTGGCCTCCATTCCTGCCGTCCGGTTTGATGAAATCAAACGGCTTGCTGCGGAAAAGTACGGCTACCAGATCCGGGACCCCTACGACCTGGAACCGGAGGAAGAACACGCCATTGGAAGATATGCCAAAGAGGAGTGGGGCAGTGATTTTGTATTTGTCACCCACTATCCCAGCAAAAAGCGGCCCTTCTACGCTATGGATGACCCGGCCGACCCCAGATTTACCCTGTCCTTTGACCTTCTGTTCCGTGGGCTGGAGGTAACAACCGGCGGCCAGCGGGTACACGACTATGCCGCTCAGGTGGCCAAAATGGAGGCAAGGGGCATGGACCCGGCAGAATTTGAAAGCTATCTGATGATTCACAAACATGGTATGCCCCCCCACGGCGGTCTGGGCATCGGCCTGGAGCGGCTGACCATGCAGCTGTGCGGCCTGGATAACGTCCGCAAGGCCTGCCTGTTCCCCCGGGATCGCACCCGCCTGGAACCCTAAGCCTTGTTTGAACCATAGCAATATGCCCAGCGGCCCGGGATTTGGGCTGCTGGCAAGGCATTTTTCGCAGGCATCCTGACGGATTGCCGCGTTAATATGGTCCAAACAAAACCCAGTCCCATCAATGTGCTAAGGAGCTGTTACTGCTATGAAGATTACCGAAGAAATGGTTGATTATATCTCCCAGCTCTCCCGTCTTCAGCTGCCACCCGAAGAAAAAACCGCCATGACGGCGGAGCTGGAACAAATTGTAGGCTATATGGATGTGCTCAACACTCTGGACACCACTGATGTGGAACCATTGAGCCATGTATTCCCTGTAAAAAATGTGATGCGGGCAGACCAGGTGGTCCCGTCCTATGATCGGGCCTCCCTCCTGGCCGGGGCGCCGGCGGCAGACAAGGACGCTTTCCTGGTCCCCAAAGCGGTTGAGTGAGGTGAAAAACATGGAACTGTATGAATTGACTGCCCTGGAGCTGGCCCACAAGCTGCACACCGGCGAAGTCACCCAGCAGGAGGCAGCAGATACCGCCCTCTCCCGCATCCATGCCGCCCAGCCCCACAACAATGCTTTTATCACCGTAAGCGGCCCCGCTTTTCCGGCAGCAGACCTGTCTGCCTCTCCTCTGGCGGGGGTACCCATGGCCTATAAGGACAACATCTGTACCCGAGGGACAACCACCACCTGCGCCTCCAGTATTCTGGGTCAGTTTTCCCCCTGCTATGATGCAACAGTGGTGGAGTGTCTCAGCGCTGCCGGAGCGGTCAGCCTGGGCAAGCTGAACATGGATGAGTTTGCCATGGGTTCCACTTCGGAGACCTCCTGTTTCGGCCCGGTGAAAAATCCCTGGGATCTGACCAGGGTTGCCGGTGGGTCCTCCGGCGGGGCCGCTGCTGCAGTGGCCCACCGTGAGGTGTGGTACGCCATTGGTTCCGATACCGGCGGCTCCATCCGTCAGCCTGCCGCCTACTGCGGCGTGACCGGTATGAAGCCCACCTACGGCACCGTCTCCCGGTATGGCCTGATTGCCTATGCCTCCTCCCTGGACCAGATGGGACCCATTGCCCCATCGGCCGCCGATTGTGCAGCTGTGCTGGACCTCATCCAGGGCAAAGACCCCCGGGACGGTACCAGTCTGGATATCCCTGCCGGCAGGCTGCTGGACTCTCTCACAGGGGATCTCCGGGGCAAGAAAATCGGCCTGCCGGTGGACTGCTATGGGGAGGGACTGGACGCTGAGGTACGGTCGGCCGTGCTGGCAGCAGCAGAGGTCCTGAAAGCCCGGGGGGCTGCGGTAGAGGAGTTCGCCCTGCCCGTCATGAACTATGTGGTACCCACCTACTATATCATTGCCGCTGCGGAGGCCTCCTCCAACCTGTCCCGATTTGACGGGGTAAAATACGGCTGGCGGGCGGAAGGCTACGCAGATCTGGGGGAACTGTACACCAAAACCCGGACCCAGGGCTTTGGCTCGGAGGTAAAGCGGCGCATCCTGCTGGGGACCTTTGTGCTCTCCTCCGGCTACTACGATGCCTACTATAAAAAAGCCCTCCAGGTAAAATCCCTCATCAAGCAGGCCTTTGATGACGCCTTTACCAAGTATGATCTGCTGCTTACCCCGGTGGCACCCACCACCGCCCCCAAACTGGGGGAAAGCCTGTCCGATCCGCTGAAGATGTACCTCAGCGATATCTATACCGTATCGGTGAACCTGGCAGGACTGCCTGCGCTGTCCATGCCCTGCGGCTTTGACAGCAAGGGACTGCCCATCGGCGCCCAGCTCATCGGTCCCGCCCTGGGAGACGGCATGGTACTGGATGCCGCCTATGGATATCAGCAGGACACCCACTGGCACCGCCACATTCCCCAAGGAGGCGATCTGAAATGACCTGGGAAACCGTCATTGGTCTGGAAACCCATGTGGAGCTGGCCACCAAAACCAAGATTTTTTGCTCCTGTACCACCCAGTTCGGTGGAGATCCCAATACCCATTGCTGCCCGGTGTGTACCGGTATGCCCGGCACCCTGCCGGTACTCAATGAAAAGGTCTTGGAGTTTGCGGTCAAGGCCGGACTTGCCCTCAACTGTGAAATTACCCGCCGAAGCCAGTTTGACCGGAAGAACTACTTCTATCCCGATCTGCCCAAGGCCTATCAGATCTCCCAGCTCTACCTGCCCATCTGCCACGACGGGGCAGTGGACATCGGCGGCGGCAAGACCATCCGTATCCATGAGCTGCATATGGAAGAGGACGCCGGAAAGCTGGTACACGACCCCTGGCTGGATCAGACCAAGGCAGATTACAACCGCTGCGGCGTACCTCTCATTGAAATTGTCACCGAGCCGGATTTCCGCTCGGCAGAGGAGGTCATTGCCTATCTGGAGCAGCTGCGCTCCACCCTGCAATATCTGGAGGTATCCGACTGCAAGATGCAGGAAGGCTCCCTGCGGTGCGACGTGAACCTGTCGGTACGCCCGGCGGGGAGCGACACCTTCGGCACCCGTACTGAGATGAAGAACCTGAATTCCTTCAAGGCCATCTCCCGGGCCATTGCCTATGAGAGCCGGCGGCAGATTGAACTGCTGGAGGAGGGCAAACGGGTGGTGCAGGAAACCCGCCGTTGGGACGAGAACAAAGACGCCACCTATGCCATGCGCTCCAAGGAAAATGCCCAGGACTACCGCTATTTCCCTGAGCCGGACATCCCCCCTGTGGAGATCAGCGAGGCCTATCTGGAACGGCTGCGGGCGGAGCAGCCCGAGATGGCTCAGGCGAGACAGGCCCGCTACCAGGCCCACTGGGGCCTGCCTGCCTACGACGCCCAGATGGTCACCTCCCAAAAGGCGCTGGCTCTTTTCTTTGAGGCCACCGTTGCTCTGGGCGCACAGCCCAAGCAGGTATCCAACTGGATCATGGGAGAGGTTCTGGGGCAGCTGTCTGCCCACGGCATGGAGGCCAAGGATATGGCCCTCACCCCCGCCACCCTGGCCCGGCTCATTGCCTTGGTTCAGGAGGGTAAGCTCAACCGGAACACCGCTGTCAAGGTATTCGAGGCCGTTTTTGCAACCAACGGAGATGTGGATGCCTATATCCGGGAGCACGGCCTGGAGCAGGTGTCGGATACCGGTCTGGTTTCCTCCGTGGTGGAGCAGGTACTGGCCGCCAATGAAAAGTCGGTAGCCGACTTCAAAGCAGGCAAGGAAAAGGCCTTTGGTTTCCTGGTGGGTCAGGTCATGCGCCAGCTGAAAGGACAGGCCGCTCCCGCTGTGGTGAACCAGCTGCTGCGGGAACAGCTGGAACGCCAATAATACAACACGCAAAAGGGGCTGTTGCAAACTGGATTGCAACAGCCCCTTTTGATTTGTTCAGGCTCCCGTGGCGTTCACATCAATGGACGCACGCTCCTGGGCAATGTTCAGGGCGTGATCGCCAATACGCTCAAAATCGGTCAGCATTTCCGAGAAAATAATGCAGGCCTCATCCGAGCAGCTTCCCTTGCGCATCCGTTTGAGCTGGTTGCGGCGGTACTCCTCGGTCATGTCATCAATGCGCTGCTCCAGGGCAGATACCTTGGTAAGCCAGCTGGTAGGCTCCATAATCTCCTGCTGGAGCACATCCATGGCCTCCAGGCTGACCTGCTCCATCTGTTTGATCTCGGCCTGGGCCTCACTGGAGAACTGAATGCCTTTATCGTGCATCATCTGGGTGTATTCACAGATATTCATGGCGTGATCGCCAATGCGTTCAATATTGCCGGTGATCTTGAAATAGGCGCTGATGGCGGTGGAGTCCTGCTCGTTGGTCTCGTGGACAATCACCTTGGAAATATACTGGGAGATCTCTTTATTGAGGTAGTCCAGATATTCTTCCCGCTCCTCTGCCTCGGCCACCTGCTTGGTATCTACCTCCAGCACCGCCTGGAATCCGGTTGCAATATTGTCCCGGGCCATGCGGAGCATCCGGTTCAGCTCCTGCCGCAGCTGAGTCACATACATGGCAGAAAAGCCGATAGGGTGCTCCTGCTTGGTGTGGGTGGGGTTGGGTACCAGATAGGCCAGGTGCATTCCCTCTTCTCCGCTCTCCTTCCGGTCGGGCAAAACCCGCATGGCCAGGGAAACCAGGCCATTGCCAAAGGGCAGCAGCAGAACGGTGGTAACAATATTAAACAAGGTATGCATATTGGCGATCTGGGCAGCCGGGTTACCCGGCGTCAGACCCACCATAAACTCTGTCAGCGGAGTCAGCTGACAGATGACGGTAAAGAGCACGGTACCAAACAGATTGAAAATCAGATGAATGACGGTGGAACGCTTGGCGTTACGGCTGGTACCGATGGCAGCCAGCACAGCGGTGATACAGGTACCGATATTCTGGCCAAAAAGCACATAGACCGCACTGTCCAGACCAATGACCCCGCCGACCGCCAGGGCCTGCAAAATACCCACCGAGGCGGACGAGGACTGAATGAGCGCTGTAAAGAGGGCGCCCACCAGAATACCAATCACCGGGTTGGAGAAGGTGCTTACCACCTCCACAAAGACCGGCCAGTCCCGCAGGGGCGCCATGGAAGAGCTCATCATATCCATGCCGATGAAGAGCACGCCCAGACCGGCCAGAATGTTGCCGTAGTGGTGAATCTGGGGCCTTTTCAGGAATACCACCATAGCCACGCCCACAAAGGCAAAGAGCGGGGCCAGTGCGCCCACGTCCAGGGCGATCAGCTGACCGGTAATGGTGGTACCAATGTTGGCTCCCATGATGATCCACACGGCCTGCCGCAGGTTCATCATACCGGAGTTGATAAAGCCCACCACCATGACGGTGGTTGCAGAGGAGGACTGAATGACGGCGGTAATGACTGCCCCCACCAGTACCCCAAGGAAACGGTTTGCTGTGAGTCTTTCCAGGATGCGTTTCATTCGGTTGCCTGCTGCGGCCTCCAGGCCGGAGCTCATCATCTGCATACCGTAGAGAAACAGGGCCAGGCCGCCCAGCAGCCCCAGAAGGATGGTCATATCTACCACGTTTTTCCCCTCATTCTTTCCTATATTTTTTCTGTTTCTTTACCATATCCCGGTTAAGTATATCGAATGTAAAGGATATCGTCAATGGGTTTTTTCATGAAGTTTCGACCTTCTTCCCCTGTGTATCCGTCAGCTTTACAACCTATGTTTTCATAAAATTCACAGGAGTTTGGTTGCCTTTTGGAATGCTTTAGGCTATACTACCCCTATAGCTCCTTGTCCATTCCATCAAAAATGTCTAACTTGCCGAAAAAGGAGAATCCTCTATGGAACAGCAACCTGCCAAAAAAGCCCACAGGCCCAAAAGCGGTACGGGAAGGCTTATTTTGTGTCTGGCCATTACCCTTGTGATCGGGCTGGTATACTTTTATGTCGCCCTTCCCCCGCTCAATCTCCAGGCCCAGGAATTCTATACCTTCCTGACCATGCTCTGCGTGGTCTTTGTGGTGTGTACCCTGCTTACCTCCGGCATGGATCTTATCCGGGAGAACAGCTCTCCCAAGGAGTACCTGCGCTTTATCAAATCCCGCTGCCTGCCGGTGGGCATTCTCTTTCTGGCTCTGATCGTGGTGTCCATTGCAGGTACCGTCATCTCCATGCCCATCTTCCGGGCGGGCGCTTACCGGGATTTGCTGACGGTAGAGGAAGGAAACTTCTCCACCGACATTGCAGAAATTTCCTTCAATGAAATTCCCACCCTGGACCGTTCCTCCGCAGAATACCTCAGCGATCGCCAGATGGGTACCCTCAACGATATGGTCAGCCAGTTTGAGTACTCTTTTGACTCCACCCAGATCAATTACCAGGGACGGCCTGTCCGGGTAGCCCCCATCGCCTATGCCGATCTCATCAAGTGGTTTACCAACCGGGGCGAGGGACTGCCGGCCTATGTGATGGTGGACATGGTCAGCCAGGAGGCCACGGTGGTACGGCTGGAGGAGGGCATGAAATACTCCTTCTCCGAACCCCTCAACCGCAACATTGTCCGCCATCTGCGGTTCAGCTATCCCACCTTTATCTTTGGCACCCCCCAGTTTGAAATCGACGAGGAAGGCCATCCCTACTGGATTGCCCCCCGCATTGTCAAAACCATCGGGCTGTTCGGGGGCGCCGATATCCAGGGCGCTGTCCTGGTGGACGCCATCAGCGGCGAATGCACCTATTATGATCTGAATGATATTCCCACTTGGGTGGACAATGTGTTTACCCCCAATCTGATTATGGAGCAGTACGATTACCACGGCACGCTGGTCAACGGCTTTATCAACTCCATCTTTGGACAGCGGGATGTGACCATTACCACCGAAGGCTCCAACTATATTGCCATCAACGACGACGTGTACATGTATACCGGCGTCACCTCGGCCAATGCCGACCAATCCAACCTGGGCTTCCTGCTGTCCAACCAGCGCACCAAGCAGACCAGGTTCTACTCTGCCCCCGGCGCCACGGAGGCTGCCGCCATGCAGTCCGCCATGGGAGTGGTACAGGATCTGGGCTATACCGCCACCTTCCCTCTGCTGCTGAACATTGCCGGGGAACCCACCTATTTCATTCCCCTGATGGACGCCACCAACCTGGTGAAGAGCTACGCTATGGTCAACGTGGCCCAGTATAATGTGGTCGCTACCGGCGCCACCGTGTCGGCCTGTGAGCAGGAGTATATCAAGCTGCTCACCGCCAAGGGGATTGCCACCGAGGAGGAGGTACCCCGCACCGAGATTTCCGGGCAGATCACGGACATCCGTTCCGCCGTCATGGAGGGCAATTCCTACTACTTTATCCAGCTTGAGGGCGATCCCACCTACTATGCCCTGTCTGCTTCCCAAAACCCCATTGCCGTCATCCTCAATGTGGGGGATACCGTCACCATTCAGCATACACCTGCTGTGGATGGGGAGAGTTCCTCCATTCTGGACGGCAGCACCATCACGCTGGAGGGAGCTGCCCAACCGGCTCCCTCTCCTATCGTACCCCCCGCTGGAGAAGAAGTGCCTTCTCCGTCCCCCACACCTGAAACTGAATAACAAAAAGGGCCTGTTGCGTTGCAACAGGCCCTTTTTACAGGGTTCAGGGATGGGGCATCATCTTGGGAGGCTTCCGGCACAGCCCAATGGTAATGGGCATCCCGATGGCAAAGGTGATAAAGGCTACCACCAAGGCCACCACATAGGTCAGAGGGAAGCTCATAAGGAAGCCCATGAAGAAATCACCGGCAGGCATGGTGTAGCCAACCGCAATGAACATCATAATCAGGCTCATGAGGAAGGTCATGACAAAGGTAATGGAAGCGACACGGAGAATGTGGAACAGCAGGCCGTTCTCATTCTTCACGCCGCAGAGACGGGCAAACCCGTCGCCCATGGCCTTCAGATCAATGTAGGTACCAATGGCAAAGGTAATGGCAAAGGCAGGAATAAAATCCTTGGTGAGCTGCTGGAGCAGGGGGCCCCACAGCACCATTCCAACTTCCCGGTACATATTGCTGCCGTCAATGTACAGGGGCAGGAAAATGGCAAACATAATGGCAAAAATGGTATTAAATACAATGCCAAACTGGTCTTTCCGGAACATCGAGGATCCCTCCACAGTGATAAGATACCCCGGTTCCCGGTGGGGAACCGGGGGTGCGGTCAGACCGCATGCAACAAGGAATGGAATCGCTGAGGTAGTGGCAAAAGGATACTTCTGGCGATCAAACGCCCTCTTTCAGCCGCAGGATATACATGCCGTCGTGCCAGGTATCCATATAGATATAGCCACGGTCATCCACCACACAGTCCTCGGTGGTGGCAATCATGGGGCCGGGTACCGGCACATCAAAGAGCAGCTTTTCCGGATTGGGGGGGATGAAGTAGGCCAGCTCCTTGATATAATAGGGGTCGGAGACGTCAAACACCCGCATACCGGCATGGAAGTAGCAGCAGTACACCTTGTTGGGGTCATCCTGGAGCCAGGACTTGCCCATGGGTTCGTGGATGTTATGGGGACCGAAGGGGCCGTTGGCGCCGATGCCGCAGTCGTTGAAGTTGGGATAGGGGAAGTTCTCAGGCACCTCGGGGTAGGGGAACTCGGCCACCAGGGTGGGATCGGCGGGATCGGACACGTCGATCATGTGCAGGTTGTTCATGGGCTGAGCACCCTTGTGGACCCCGTTGAGGATCTTGTCCTTGGTAAAGAAGGGGAAGCGTTCCCCCTCATTGGTGAGAACAGCATAGTTCCGGCCGGTCAGACGCATATAAGTATGGCACTGAGCGCCGTCAAACTTGCCGGCGAAGGGGGGCTGCACCATCAGCTGGGAAATCAGCTTGGGCCGGGTGGGGTCAGAGATGTTCAGAATGATACCGCCGCCGCCAAAGTAGCCCATGTACAGCTCATCGGGGTGGTCGGGGCAGATGTTGCAGGCGTGGCACATGCCCCAGAACTTCTCAGCGTCATGACCCACAGCATAGGTACCTTCCACCATGCCGTCCTTGAACTGCTTGGGCAGCCACCAGCGGCCGGCTTCTACCGGATTCCGGGGGTCAGAGATGTCCAGAATACGGACAATGAAGCCGATAAAGCCGGGACACTCTGCGGGCATATACACATACTTGCCGCCGTTGTAGGCAACACGGTGGACGCCCATGCCGTTGGGCACGCCGGTATCCCAGTGGGAAAGCAGCTCGGGATGAAGGGGATCTTTTTTCAGATCGTAGATCTGCAGGCCGCCCAGAGCGGGATCGCCGGGCTTGATGCCGTGGAGGAAGGGGACGCCGCCCCCCAGAGCCACAATCAGCAGGCCGTCGGCCACCTGGACCTTGGGGGTGGACTGGGCAAAATAGATATTGGGGTCGCTGACATAGACGATGCCCACCACCTGGGGGTTGGCAGGGTCGGTGACGTCCACAATGTTGACGCCGTTGCCCTTGAAGGAACCGCAGTACATATAGTACTTGCCGTCGTCCGTCTTGTAGAGGGCCATCTGGAAGGCATTGATGCCATTCAGGTCGGAAAAGCCCACCACTTCCATGTTCTTGATGTAACCCTGGTTGTGTTCACTTTTTGCGTAGAAAGGGATAGACATTTCGCTCACCTCGG
>CALWOK010000084.1 GCA_944383125.1 uncultured Flavonifractor sp. | reverse complement strand
GGAGCTCAACTATGAAATGATTGACATGGCCGCCGCCGCCGAGGATGCCATTGACGTGGTGGTGGAGTCTCTGGCCTCCAGCGATGACGACGCCGCCAAATCTGCGGTGGAAATGACCAAGCACATGGACCAGATGGAACGGGACATTGAAAACCGTTGTCTGCGGCTGCTGCTCCAGCAGCAGCCGGTGGCCCGGGATCTGCGCACCATCTCTGCCGCCTTGAAAATGGTAACGGATTTGCAGCGTATCGGGGACCAGTGCGCCAATATTGCGGAGATTTCCCTGCTGCTGAAAGAGCAGCAGCAGACCCGTACCCTGGCCGATATCCGCACCATGAGCCAGAAAGCCGGTATTATGGTAAAGCGCTCCATCTTTGCCTATGTTAACCGGGATATTGAGGCCGCCAACACCGTGGTCAGCCTGGACGATGAGATTGACCAGCTCTTCCGCACCATCAAGGGGGAACTGGTGGAACTGATTGTGGAAAACCGGGAGCAGGCCGACCAGGCTATTGACCTGATTATCATTGCCAAATATCTGGAGCGCATTGCCGACCACGCCGTAAACATCGCCCAGTGGGCCATTTTCTGTGTCACGGGTGAAATTCAGCTCCAGGCCTGACAGATATTACGAAAGGGGAAGGTGATCCCATGTCCAGAGCCATCGTCGTGGTGGAGGACGACGAGAGCATCCGGGAAATGCTCCGCTACTATTTTCAATCGGTGGGTTACACAGTCCGGCCCTATGAATCCGGCGAAATCATGCTGGAGCGGGAGGGGGCTCAGCCCCTGCCGGATCTGTTTATTCTGGACATTATGCTGCCCGGCATGGATGGACTGGAAATTCTGCGCCGCCTGAGAGAGGGGGCAGACACCAAAGACGTTCCCGTCATTATGCTGACTGCCCGCTCCGCCGAAATGGACCGGGTTTCCGGTCTGGAAAACGGCGCAGATGACTATGTGGTAAAGCCCTTCGGCATTATGGAACTTCAGGCCCGGGTAAAGGCAGTGCTCCGCCGCACCAGGCCCCGGGAGAGTGACCTGCTTACCTGCGGCGATCTGGTCATTGACCCCGCCGCCCGGGAGGTACACAAGGGGGGCAGGCTGGTGGAGCTTACTTTTAAGGAGTTTGAGCTGCTCCGGCTGCTGTGCGCCCGCCGGGGGGTGGCGCTCACCCGGGATGAAATCCTCCAGACCGTCTGGGATTACGACTTTACCGGCGAAACCCGCACCGTGGATATGCACGTCAAAGCCCTCCGGCAAAAGCTGGGGGAGGACGTGATTACCACCGTTCGGGGGGTCGGCTATAAAATTTCATAGCAGAGGGGGAACCCAAATGAAAAAACGCATCATCGGCGCCACCCTTCTGACCGTGGTGTGCGCCCTGTTGATTTCCAATGTGATAGGCATCCTTACCTTCCGCAGCAGGGAAATGGATGCCGCCCGCAATACCTTGCAGGAGCTGCTGGTGCTGATGGACGCCCAGAGCGCCATCACTGAGCCGGACGCCCTGATGGATCAGTTTCACGCCGCCGCCCCTGACAAGCGCCTGACCATCATTGCGCCCGATGGAACCGTTTTGATCGACACCGATGCTGACGCCGCAACCCTGGAAGACCATGACAGCCGCCCGGAAATTGCCCAGGCGGAAGGGGCAGGCTGGGGAGAAGCCGTCCGTCAGTCCGATACGCTGGGGACGCCCATGCTCTATGTGGCAAAACGGTTTGCCGACGGCATGATCGGGCGGGCCTCCATGCCTCTGTCCTCCATCAACTCTCTGGCGCTGGGCAGCGCAGCAGGCGTGCTGATTGCCTCCGCCGTGTCTCTGCTGCTGGCCCTGATTCTGGCCCGCCGTACCGCCAACCGGGTGGTGCTCCCTCTGAATTCTGTTACCAATGCCCTTCAGGGAGTTCTGGACGGGAAAAGAACCGCTGATCTGGAACCCTATCAGAAAGACGATGAGCTGCGGCCCATCCTGCGCAACATTGACAAGCTGATGGAGCGTCTGGAGGGATACATCCAGTCCATTACTCTGGAGCGGGACAAGGTCGGGTTGATTCTGGACTGTATGGAAGAGGGGCTTATTCTGCTGGATGAAGGCGGCAAGGTACTCTCCATCAACCGGGCCGCCCGGAATATCTTCGGCTTTTCCGAAGGAGAACAGGAGGACGGCGCCCTGCTGCTCACCCGCAGCCGCCGTCTGAGAGAGGCCATCGCTCTGTGTCATGAAAAAGGGTCCTCCATTTTGCTGGATGTGGACGCTCTCACCGAGGATGCCCGCTCCCTGCGTCTGTTTATTGCTCCGGTTGCGGGCCGTCAGTATGAGGGCCAGTCTGTCGGCACCTCCATCCTCATTTCCGATGTCACCGAGCTGAAAAAGGCAGAGGGCATCCGGGCTCAATTTACCGCCAATGTCTCCCATGAGCTGAAAACGCCCCTCACCAGCATCAAGGGCTTTACCGAGATGCTGTCCTCCGGTATGGTGGCTGATCCCGCCGACCAGAAACGGTTCCTTACCATGATTGGGGTAGAGGTGGACCGACTCATTGACCTGATCAATGATATTCTCAAGCTGTCAGAGTTGGAGTCTGTGGTCATTGAGCAGAGCGAGGAGCGCTGCGACATGCTGGAGGTAGCCCGTGAGACTGCCACCCTGCTGGAGCCTTCCGCCAAAGCAGCCGGCGTAACTTTATCGGTAGAGGGTGTGTCCGCTACCGTATCGGTTCCTCAGAGCCGTCTGAAGGAACTTCTGCTCAACCTGATGAGCAACGGCATCAAGTACAGCGAATCCGGAAGCCATGTTACCGCACAGATTGCTGTACGGGAGGGCAAGGCCATTCTTTCCGTTCAGGATACCGGCATTGGTATCCCGCTGGAGGACCAGCACCGGGTGTTTGAACGGTTCTACCGGGTGGAAAAGGGCCGGGCCAGGAAAAATGGCGGCACCGGTCTGGGGCTGGCCATCGTCAAGCACATCACCCAGCTTTACGGCGGCACCATCGGCCTGGAAAGCCAAGTGGGTAAGGGTTCCACCTTCCTCATTATGCTGCCTCTGGCTGAGGAACAAAAACAATAAAACCCAAAACCCCCGGCCTTGCGGCCGGGGGTTTTGAGGTGTGTGTTGTGTGTTGCAAAGGTGTTGGAGAGGGATAAGAGAGGAATTGGTTTGGGTGGATGGTTTAGATTCTTCTTGGAATCTGGCTTTATCTTACCCAACAATTAAGGCCAAATCATGTATGTATTGTGAATAAACTGTAAATATCAGCAGATTGACACTTTCTATTTTTTTCGTTATAATTTTCCTGTCCTGCCAAGGTACCTATTGATACGAGAGGAGTTGTTACAATGAACTCAAAATTGGTTTTATCCGGTCAGCGTGGCGTAGGCAAATCCGCTGCAAAAAGCGTATTCCTGGGCATTTTTATTGCAGCAGTCGGTTTGATGTTGACCATACTCTATTTTTCCACCAGTTCATACAAGGCAAGGGATATTTTTGGACAAAACGGCGAATTCATCCTGATGTTTCTTGGTATCCTCGGGGGAATCATGCTGATCGGCGGCATTGCAGTCCCTTTCCTGGCCGGATATCAGGCCAAAAAATGCTATATTGACGTGTATGAGGACCATGTTAAGGGTGCGTACCTGGTTCGCAAGCAAGGTTCTGTTGACCAATATGTTCCCTTTGAGCTGGAGTACTCCAAAATTCAAGGTGTCTCTTGCGACAAAAACAAAGTATTTTTACAGCTTTCTTCAGGATCAGTTCAATGTCTGGCATATAATGCGCAGGAGATCTGTCAGGCCATCCGCAGCCGTCTGTAACACCTCCCTTGACATTTTCCTCTTCGGGTGATATAGTGTCTGCGTTAAAATGGCCTTGACGGAGAAGAACCCGCACAGCGGCGGACAGAGAGGAACCCATTTGGTGGAAGGGTTCTGCGACACGCAGCGGCTGTACCACTCCCGAGCCGCCCGGGATTGAACCGGGCCGGGGCTTTCCCGTTACAGAAAGGCACAAAGCGGCATAAAGTCACGCTGCGCGCCCTCCGCAACGGCGCCTAAGTCCTGCGACTGCGCAAAATACCAAAAAGCCCTTCTGCTTTTTGGTATTTCGCTTCGCTCCGGCCTTAGTCACCTGCTCACGGGCGCCTCCGCGCTCTATGCAAGCAGGGTGGAACCGTGGAGCGTCTTACGCCTCACCCCTGACCAATCAGGGGTGAGGCGTTTTTTATACCCTCCGCCCCAATCTACAAGGAGGAATTACCATGTCCGAAGAAGTCAAGAACGAGTTTTCCTTTGAAAACCCCGAATACCGCAAAACCTATTGGCATACCTGCTCCCATATCCTGGCTCAGGCCGTCAAGCGCCTGTACCCCGAGGTAAAGCTGGCCATCGGCCCCGCCATTGAAGAGGGCTTTTACTATGATATGCAGTCTCCCTTCCCCTTTACCCCTGAAATCATGGCGGAAATTGAGGGAGAAATGCGGAAAATCTGCAAGGAAAAGCTGAAACTGGAGCGGTTTGAGCTGCCCCGGGCCGAAGCGCTCCAGCTGATGGAGGAAAAGGGCGAGCCCTTCAAGGTAGAGCTGATCCAAGACCTGCCCGAGGATGCCGTTATCTCCTTCTACAAGCAGGGGGAGTTTACCGACCTGTGCGCCGGTCCCCACCTGGATTCCACCGCCCGGGTCAAGGGCAACGCCATCAAGCTCACCGCCTGCAACGCCGCCTACTGGCGGGGCGACTCCAGCCGGGAAACCCTCCAGCGCATTTACGGCATCGCCTTCCCCAAAAAAGACGAGCTGGATGCCTGGGTAAAGCAGCGGGAAGAGGCCCTGAAGCGGGACCACAACAAGCTGGGCCGGGAGCTGGAGTATTTTACCACCGTCGATGTGATTGGTCAGGGCCTGCCCATCCTGCTGCCCAAGGGCGCCCGTACCGTTCAGGTGCTCCAGCGCTGGATTGAGGACGAGGAGCAGAAGCGGGGCTACCTGCTGACCAAGACCCCCCTCATGGCCAAACGGGAGCTGTACAAGATTTCCGGCCACTGGGACCACTATCTGGACGGCATGTTTGTGCTGGGCGATCCCCACGACGAGGAGAAGGAGTGCTTTGCCCTCCGGCCCATGACCTGTCCCTTCCAGTACCAGGTCTTTCTGAACCGGGGCCGCAGCTACCGGGACCTGCCCATGCGGCTGGGAGAGACCTCTACCCTTTTCCGCAATGAGGATTCCGGCGAGATGCACGGTTTGATCCGTGTCCGTCAGTTCACCATCTCTGAGGGCCACCTGATTCTCCGTCCTGAGCAGCTGGAAGAGGAGTTCAAGGGCTGTCTGGATCTGGCCAAGTATTGTCTGGAAACCCTGGGCCTGCTGGACAAGTGTACCTTCCGCTTCTCCCAGTGGGACCCTGCCAACCCCAACAACAAGTATGAGGGCACCCCGGAGCAGTGGGACGAGGCCCAGCGGGTTATGGGCCAGATTCTGGACGATCTGGGCGTGGAGTACACCGTTGGCATCGACGAGGCCGCCTTCTACGGCCCCAAGCTGGATATCCAGTACAAGAATGTCTTTGGCAAAGAGGACACCATGGTGACCATCCAGATTGACATGCTGCTGGCCAAGCAGTTCGGCATGGAGTATGTGGATGCGGACGGTCAGAAAAAGACCCCCTATATCATCCACCGTACCTCCATGGGCTGCTATGAGCGCACCCTGGCCTATCTGCTGGAGGAGTACGGCGGCGCCCTGCCCACCTGGATGTCCCCGGAGCAGGTGCGCATCCTGCCCATTACCGACCGGGCTGCCGATTACAGCTATGAACTGAAGGAAAAACTCTTTGCCCAGGGCTACCGGGTAGAGGTGGACCCCCGGAACGAGAAGATCGGCAAAAAAATCCGGGAGGCCCAGCTGGAAAAGGTACCCTACATGCTGGTCATCGGCGACAAGGAAGTGGAGTCCGGCGAGGTGGCGGTACGAAACCGCAAGGGCGAGCAGACTGTTATGGCCTTCGACGCCTTTACCGCTCTGCTGAAGGACGAGGTAGATACCAAATCCCGGGAGCAGAAAGCCTAATGAAAACCAATCCCCAGGCGGCTTGTGCCGCCTGGGGATTTTGTGTTATACTGGAGAAAAAACGGGGGGCGAAGTATTGATGGACACCATGATCATTGGCATTGCCGGCGGCACCGGCTCGGGCAAAACCACCCTGACCCTGGGGCTGAAGGAGAGATTCGGAGAGGCTGTCTCCATTCTGTACCACGATAATTATTACAAACAGCATGATGAAATGCCCTATGAGGAGCGTTGTCTGCTGAACTACGACCACCCGGACGCCTTTGACACCCAGCGGATGGTGGCCGATCTGGATGCCCTGCGCCGGGGGGAGACGGTATACAGCCCCACCTATGACTATACCATGCATAACCGGGCGGAAGAAACAGTGGAGGTCCGCCCTGCCAGAGTCATTCTGGTGGAAGGCATCCTGATTTTTGTAGAGCCCGCCCTCCGGCAGCGGATGGACATCAAGATTTTTGTGGACACCGACGCTGATGTGCGCATTTTACGCCGTATTTTGCGGGATGTAAAAAAGCGGGGCCGTTCTCTGGACTCGGTGGTGCAGCAGTATCTCACCACTGTCATGCCTATGCACGAGCAGTTTGTAGAGCCCTCCAAACGGTATGCCGACCTGATTGTTCCAGAAGGCGGCAAAAATCCGGTGGCCATGGAAATGCTCATTCAGCGCATTCGCAGCCATATTGCCTTGGCCGAGGAATAAGCGAACAGGGAGCGGCAATGCCGCTCCCTGTTTTTTGTGATACATCAATCCTCGTCCACAATCAGACCATAACCGCCGTCGTTGCGCTTGTACACCACAGCAAAGCGGCCGTCATTATCAATATCCTTAAAGGCGAAGAAGGTATGGGCCACCAGATTCATCTGGAGCACCGCCTCATCCACTGTCATGGGCTTGATGGGGAATTTCTTGGTGCGGACAATCTTGAAGTCCTCCTCATCTGCATCCGGCACAAAGGAGGAAACCTCTTCCACATCCACGCTGCGGGAGAAGGCGTCCTGGCGCAGGCGCTTCTCCAGGCGGCTCTTGTTCTTGCGCAGGCGGCGCTCCACAGAGGACACCGCAGCGTCAATGGTAGCAAACATATCGGAGGTGCTCTCAGCCACACGGATGATGGTACCGCCGGAGCGGATGGTCAGCTCCACATTGTTGCGGTCCTTTTCCACACTGAAGACGATGGCGGCCTCCGTATCCGCCTTAAAATAACGGTCTAACTTGCCCACCTTTTTCTCGGCATAGGCATGGACCTTGTTGGGCAGATTGACTTTCTTGTCTGTGAATACGAACTTCATCGTTTTCAACTCCTTCCACCCTCCGAGGAGGGATGTGGTAGCCAGCCAAACCGGCTCCCTATCCTGATTATACCATGAAGTACGCAGATTGTCACAACAATTTCAAAAAATTTTGTAGAAGTTGCCTACATAGCTGCCAAAGTCTCCTCGGCTGCCGTCAATGTGGCCTGAAGCTGTGCTTCTCCGTGGGCTGCCGACACAAACATGGCCTCAAATTGAGCGGGCGCCAAGGCAATCCCCCGCTCCAGCATGCTCTGGAAGTAGCGGGCGTACTGTTCCACATCGCTCCCCTTGGCATCCACAAAGCGGGTTACCTCCGTGGGGGTAAAGAAGGGGGAGAGCAGGGAACCAATCTGATTGACCACCACCGGCGCCCCGGTCTTTTCCACCGCTTTGCGCAGGCCGTCAGCCAGCCACGCTCCCTTGGCGGCAATCTGATCATATACCTGGGGATGCTCTTTCAGATAGGTGAGCTGGGCCAGACCGGCTGCCATAGCTACCGGGTTGCCGCTGAGAGTACCGGCCTGATATACCGGTCCGCAGGGGGCCACCTGCTCCATCAGGGCTTTGCTGCCGCAGTAGGCTCCCACCGGCATACCGCCGCCGATGATCTTGCCAAAAGTCACCAGATCGGCCTTGACCCCAAAGTATTCCTGGGCGCCCCCAAGGGCCAGCCGGAAGCCGGTGATTACCTCGTCAAAGATGAGCAGAGCGCCGCTCTTGTCGCACAGCTGGCGCAGTCCCTCCAGAAATCCGGGAGCAGGATTCACCACTCCCATATTGGCAGCCACCGGCTCCACAATGATACAGGCCACCTGACCGGGCCAGGCATCCAGCAGCACCTCCACCGAGCTAAGGTCATTGAACTGGGCTGTCAGGGTGTGCTTTACAATATCCTCCGGTACACCGGCCGAAGAGGGATGCCCTCCTGCCAGAGCGGAAGAACCGGCATTCACCAGCAGACAGTCGGAGTGACCATGATAGCAGCCCTCAAACTTGATGATCTTATCCCGCCCGGTGGCTCCACGGGCCAGCCGGACGGCAGACATGACCGCTTCGGTGCCGGAGTTTACCATGCGCACCATTTCAATATTGGGTACCAGCTCAATCATCAGCTGGGCAATCTCCACTTCCCGGCGGGTGGGGGCGCCAAAGGACAGGCCGTCCTTTACCGCCTGTTCCACCGCTTCCCGGATGACGGGGTGGTTATGACCCAGAATCATGGGACCCCAAGAGCAGACATAGTCAATATACTGCTTTTCATCCTCGTCCCAGATAAAGGGGCCGTCTGCCCGGGTGATAAAACGGGGGGCCATCCCCACCGCCCGGTAGGCCCGCACCGGGGAGTTGACCCCGCCGGGCAGTACCTGCCGGGCCTGGTCAAAGAGTTCTTCTGAGCGTCCCATCAGCCGATATCCCCTTTCTGAATGGCCTGGGCCAGTTCCTTGGCATAGTAGGTGATGAGCATATTGGCACCCGCCCGGAACACCGACAGGGCGGACTCGCACAGGATGCGGTACTCGTCCACCAGTCCGGCAGCCGCTGCCGCCTTGATCATGGCGTATTCTCCCGATACGGAATAGGCGCACATGGGCAGGTCGTAGGCGTCGGAGCACTCCCGGATGATGTCCAGATAGCTGAGCGCAGGCTTCACCATGATAATGTCGGCCCCTTCCTCAATATCCAGGGCGCATTCCTTCAAGGCCTCCTTCCGGTTGTGGGGGTCCATCTGGTAGCCCTTCCGGTCTCCAAAGGAGGGGGCAGAACCGGCGGCAGCCCGGAAGGGGCCGTAAAAGGCGGAGGCATATTTGGCGGAATAGGCCATTATGGGAGTGCTCTGGTAACCATGTTTGTCCAGAACGGCCCGGATAGCGGCCACCCGACCGTCCATCATGTCGGAGGGGGCCACCATATCCGCCCCTGCCTGCACATGGCTGAGGGCAGTTTTGGCCAGCACCTCCAGGGTCTTGTCGTTGTCCACCTCGTGGCCGCACAGAATTCCGCAGTGGCCGTGGTCGGTGTACTCGCACATGCACACATCGGTAATCACATAAAAGTCGGGATGCTTCTCCTTGATAACCCGGATGGCCTGCTGCACCACTCCGTTTTCGTCCCAGGCAGAGGAACCTACGGCATCCTTGCTGGCAGGCAAGCCGAAGAGAATGCAGTGGGTTACTCCGGCAGACAGACACTCCTCCACCGCCAGGTTTACACTGTCAATCCCATAGTGATTCTGCCCAGGAAGAGCCTCGATGGGCCGTACCCCTTGCAGGGTTTCATCCACAAAAATGGGATAGATCAGGCTGTCAGGGGACATGCGGGTCTCCCGGCACAGGCGGCGTACTCCGTCATTGCCCCGCAGACGGCGGGGCCGTTGGATCAGTTCCATATTCAAACACCTTCCAATAACAAGTCCACCATAGCGTCCATGGTGGCAGCTTTGGCAATTTTCACGGGAATGCCGTACTTTTCTGCCTCGGCTGCGGTCTGCTTGCCGATGCAGATTCCTGTGATAGCGGAAAAGTCCACGTCTTCCCCCACTGAGGCCACAAAGCCCTTGACGGTAGAGGCGCTGGTAAAGGTAACCAGGGTAATCTGCCCCGACACCATCCCCGCCCGCAGTTCGTGAGACTGGGCGTTCTGGTACAGCGTTTGATAACAGGCCACATCATCACAGGGAATGTTTCGCTTGGCCAGCTCTTCGGTCAAAGCGGGAGAGCCCTCCTCCGCCCGGAGAGCCAGCACCTTTCCGGCGGCAGGCAGGCCCTCGCCCAAATGGGCGGCGTCGTACACGGGAGGGATATAGTCGGCCTTCAGGCCATGCTGACGCAAGGCCCGGGCAGTCCCGGGGCCAATGGCCCCCAGCTTGATCTTGCCCAGGACACGCACATCTTTCCCCTGCTCTTCCAGCCAGTACCACAGGGTATCCACCCCGGCAGGGCTGGTAAAGACCAGCCATTCATAGGCATCCAACCGGGCAAGGGCCTGTTCCATGGCGGGGCATGGGGTAATGGGAGCAGTCTCAATACAGGGGTACTCCCACACCTCCGCCCCCAGCCCACGCAGCCGGCCGGACAGGGTTCCCGCCCGTTCACGGGGCCGGGTCACCACAATGGTCTGCCCCTTTAAGGGCAGATGGTCAAACCAGTCAAATTGCTCCGCCAAGGCACATACGCTGCCCACCACAATGACGGCGGGGCTCTCCACCTGTTCCTCTGCCGCCCGCCGGGGCAGGGTGGACAGGGTGGCGCTAATGCGCCGCTGGGCGGGGGTGGTCCCCCGCTCCACCACTGCGGCAGGGGTATCGGGGGCCATGCCCCCCTCCAGCAGCCCGGTGCAGATGGCCTCCAACGCAGAGACACCCATCAGAAAAACCAGAGTGCCTTTGGTACGCACCAGGGCTTCAAAATCAATATCCAGCTCCTTGCCTGCCCGCTGGTGTCCAGTGATGATGTGGAGGGAGGAACAGCAGTCCCGATGGGTCACAGGGATTCCTCCATAGGCTGGAGCGGCAATGGCAGAGGTGATGCCGGGGACTTCCTCAAAGGGTACCCCATGCTGGGCCAGCAGCTCCAGTTCTTCTCCGCCCCGGCCAAAGAGGAAGGGATCTCCTCCCTTAAGCCGCACCACATTTTTTCCCTTTAACCCTTCCTCCAGCAAAATCTGGTTGATCTGGTCCTGGGGTACCGGATGACGGGAGGCCTGCTTGCCCACATTGATTTTCTCCGCTCCCTCCGGCATGAGCGCCAGAATGGCAGGGCTGACCAGCCGATCATAGACCACCACCTGGGCGGCCTGGAGGGCCTCCAGCCCCTTCCGGGTGAGCAGGCCGGGATCTCCGGGGCCTGCCCCCACCAGCGTGACTTTTCCCTTCATACCCCTGCCTCCTTACTCTGGTCTGCCAGCTGCTCCGCCAGCCGTTCCGCCTGCCCTTTGGGACCGGAGATGGTCTGCCGGATCACCATACCCTGTTCGCTTACATACAGCCCCTGGATATAGATGGTTTCCCCCTCCAGCCGGGCATGGGCCGCAATGGGAGAGGAACAGCCCCCGTCCAGCCGCCGCACAAAAGCCCGCTCGGCTCTGGCACACAGGGTACCGGCCTCATCCAGCACATGTTTCAGATAGGTCAAATCCTCTCCCGCTCGGGTCTGGAGGGCCAGAATGCCCTGTCCGGCGGCGGGAATCATTTCTTCTACCGTAAAATACCGGGTAATACGCCCTTCCAGCCCCAGCCGCTTCAATCCGGCCGCTGCCAGCACCAGAGCGGAAAACTGGCCCTCGTCCAGCTTGCGCAGCCGGGTCAGCACATTGCCCCGCACCGGAGCCACCGCCATATGGGGGAACAGCTCTTTCAGCTGCACTGTCCGCCGGGCGGAGGAGCAGCCAATGGGCTTGTTGGGGTCCAGCTCTGTTACCCCTTCGGGAAGCACCAGCACATCCCGTGGGTCTTCCCGGCGGGAAAATCCGGCCAGGGGGATATCCGGGTTTTCCTCCATCGGCAAATCCTTGCAGCTATGTACCGTCAGATCGGCCCGCCCTTCCAGAAGGGCGGCGTCCAATTCCTTGACAAACAGACCTTTGCCCCCGATTTTGTCCAGCGTGCGGTCCAGAATTTTGTCCCCGGTGGTTTTCATGGTCACCAGCTCCAGGGCAACGGCAGGGTCTGCCTCCCGGATGGCCTCCATCACCAGCTCCGACTGGATGACCGCCAGCTTGCTCTCCCGGCTGCCCACCCGTATGGTTCTCATTCCAATCCCTCCAGTACGGCCCGGATGGCCTTGGCGGCCCGGGCGGTGCGGGCATGGTCGTTGCCCTTCCCTGCTACCCCGGCCACAATATTGTCCCCGGTACACACAGCCGGGAAGAAAAAGGTACACTCCTCCGGGGCGTCTGCCACACTCACCGGAATGCCCAAGGCCCGGGCCTCCCGGCCCACCGCCTGGTTGACCTCCCGGTTATCGGTCGCAGCCACCGCCAGCACCGCTCCTGCCAGATCGCCTGGAGTATAGGGCCGCTGCTGCCATTCTATGCCCCCCTCCAGGGGTTTACACCTGGGGGCAATGACAGTGACCTCTGCCCCGAACCGGGCCAGCACCCCCGCCCGGCGGCAGGCCACAGCCCCTCCGCCGATGATCACCGCTTTTTTCCCCATCATGTCAATAAACAGTGGAAACCGATAGGGCTTTTCTTCGGGCATGGACCACCGGGGTCTGGCCGCTGTGTGTACTTCAATTTTTTCGGCACACCGGACTAAATCTTCCGGCGTGAAGTTCTCCTTCAGCCCGCCTGCCAGCAAATCCACCGCCCGGCTCACCGCCAGAGAGACCAGATCTCTGGCCTCCGGTCCGTCCAGTTCGGTGGTCATGACCCGGGCGGCCACCGCCTGTTTGACCCGCTCCAGGCCGGGGAGACAGTTTTTATAGTTTTCCCACTGGGCCAGACGGTCCAGATATTTTTCCACAATTTCGGCCGCCTCTGTGGGAATTGTCCGGTTGGTCTCCACCCCCAGATCGTCCACATTATACAGGGTAAAGCCGGGCAGTTC
>CALWOK010000083.1 GCA_944383125.1 uncultured Flavonifractor sp. | reverse complement strand
GGCTGGCATAGATGCGGATGGGGGTACAGGATTCATAGGTGTCCAGTATCTGAACCTCTGCCGCCAGCTTATGGTCACCAATTCTGGTAGCCTTGCTGTCCACCTTGCCGGAGAGCTTGGAATTGGTAGAAAGCCGTTTGATTTCCAGCTCGTCTCCACCCTGAATGACCTGGACAATATCCCCTTCCCGCAGGTAGCGGTTGGAGAGCTGATACCGGTAGGTCTGTCCATTGGTGGCAAAGATGGTTACAGCCCGGGTCTGATATGTATCGCTGCCCTCGTTATATTCCACATTTTCCACCTTGGTAATCACACCGTACAGCAGGGCTTCATCCTGGGCTATGGTACCGGTCGACACGACGCCGCCATCCCGGCCCAGCAGCAGGGTAATGGAATCTCCCTCCTGATACTCTCCCAGATCGGACAGGAGATAGGCCGCCTCTGTTGTCTCAATGGGATAGGTTTTGCCTGCCACTACCACCGAGGTAGGTGCAGAGGCTGTAGGCTGAACATCCTCCAGGATTCCTGTTACCTTGTCCGAATAGGCCCACACCGTATGCATGGACTGGGACCAGTACACCACATCCTGATTTTGAATACTGCTGCTTGTCACTGCATTTCCGTTGCGGTAAACCGAGGCACTTTCCACAGAAAAGGGCAGTTGGCTGGACCAGCCGGAGCCGCCCACCACCAGGGGGCCTTCCATGGCAGAATTGACCAGGGCCACCCGGTTCAGTTCCCCATCGGCATTGACCAGATTGAGGGTGGGCTCCAGTACATTGAGATAATAGCTGCCCCCTTTGTTCTTGGTCAGCAGCAGATTGTAAAAAAGCCAAAGGGCATCCTGACGGCTCATGCTGTCATTCTGTCCGCAGGTGATGTTCTCGTGCAAGCCCAGCGCACGATACTGGGCCATCTGTCCGGCAGGCCACATACCGGTAAACTCACCGTCCTGATAGCCCAGCAGCCGCAGAACGATGGTAACACCTTCCGCCAGGGTGATTTCCTCATCCGGATGAAAGTTGCCGTATAAATCTCCCTGGACCAGCCCCAGATCCACAGCCGCCTTGATGTAAGGTGCTGCCCAATGGGTTTGGGGGACATCGGGATAGGGCTTGACTGCCACCATATCCCCTACCGTATCCCGGCTGGCGGACGCTGCAATGGTCATTTTGGTAAACTGCGCCCGGGTAATGGTGCGGCCCAGATTTAAATTGCCCTGGGAATCACCCACCATAATGTCCAGCGCCGCCAGGGTCTGGGCGGCATCCTCCTCTGTGGCAGCGGCCGCCAGAGCAGCCGGAAGGAGTCCCAGCACCAGCACCACCGTCATCAGGCCGGAAAGCAACCTTATTTTCATGCCATTTCCTCCAATCAGTCGTAACGAAGCGCGTCAATGGGGTTAAGCTTGGCGGCCTTGTTGGCGGGCAGATAGCCAAACAGCACCCCCACTCCAACCGACACCCCAAAGGAGACCAGGATGCCGCCCAGACTGGGTGTGGCCGTAAAGCCGTCACTCCCGCCCATTACCGCACCTACAATCACAGTAGCCGCATTGGCCAGCATCACCCCCAGCACAATGCCAATGACACCCCCTACCGCAGAGGTAGTACCTGCTTCAATGATGAACTGGCTGCGGATATCCCGGCCCTTTGCGCCCAGGGATTTTCGGATACCAATCTCCCTGGTGCGCTCTGTGACCGACACCAGCATGATATTCATAATGCCAATGCCGCCTACCAGCAGAGAGATGGCAGCAATGACCACCAGGATGGTCATCAATACCTCCAGCATGGAATTCATGGTATCCATCATCTCGGCAGCCGTAACCACAAAATAACTGTCGCTGCTCTGATAGGTCTGGTCCAAAAGCCGCTCGATGACGCCTTTGGCAGCGGAGGAGGTATCCTGTCCGGTGCTGGCGAAGAGATACACCGTGATGGAGGTGCCCATAATACTGATGGCACCGGAGCCGTTGGATATCCGGTTATTCAGCCGCTGGGCGCAGCCGTGGGGCAGAAAAATCACATCATCTCCACTGCCCTCTGTGCAGTCGGCTTTTTGTTCCAGCACTCCAATGACGGTATAGGGTATCCCGCCGATGGTCAGCGTCTGATCCAGACCCTTCCCCTGAAAGACAGCCTGGTCCAGATAGCTGCCGATGACGCACACATTCTGGTAGCGCTCTACGTCAATATAGCTGAGAAAGCGGCCCTTGGACAGGGCCTCTCCCCTCATGGTCTGGTTTCGCTCCCGGTTATAATAGATGTCGCTGACCCCATAAATACTGGTACGGTCATAGGAGGTACCGCCGCTGCGCACCTCTGCCTGTACGCTGACATAGGGGGACACCCCAGACAGGTACTGGGGATATTTCTCCGCCAGCTGGTACATATCCTCGGTTTCCACAGTGCGGTTGCCGGTACCACGCCCCATAATCTGCACCTGGATGATATTGACCCCCATCTGTTCAAACTGGGCATTCAGATAGTTTTGCAGTCCATTGCCCAGAGAGATGATGATAATCACCGCCGCCACACCAATGATAATACCCAGCATGGTAAGCAAAGCCCGCATTTTGCTGGTCAGCAGGCTGTTGAGGGCCATCCGGAAGGACTGTGTCACATTCACGGGACCGCCTCCTCCCCACGGTGCTCTTCCAGGTCGGGCTGCACCACAGCCTGGGGATCTTTTGCGTCCCCATCATAGATGATTTTTCCATCCTGGAGGCGGACAATGCGCTTGGCCTTTACCGCAATGGAATTATCATGGGTGATGAGTACCACCGTATCTCCCTCTGCATTGAGCTTCTGCAAAAAAGCCAGCACCTCCCGCCCGGTACGGGAGTCCAGCGCACCGGTTGGCTCGTCGGCCAGAATCACCGAGGGGGAGCCTGCCAGCGCCCGGGCAATGGAAACCCGCTGCTGCTGTCCGCCGGACAGCTGGGAGGGGAGATTTTTCCGTTTATCCTGCAACCCCACCCGCTCCAGGGCGGCCAGAGCCCGCTCCCGCCGCTCCCCTGCCGATACGCCGGCATAGAGCAGGGGCAGCTCTACATTTTCCAGTACACTCAGCTTGGGAATCAGATTGTACTGTTGAAAGATAAAGCCCAGCATTTTATTGCGGATTTCCGCCTGCTGATCGTCATCCATGGTGGAGACGTCCACCCCTGCCAGGCGGTAGGTGCCGGAGGTTGGCACATCCAGACATCCGATGATATTCATGGCGGTAGATTTACCCGAACCGGACTGGCCTACAATGGCCACAAATTCTCCTGGGTCCACGGTGAGGGAAATACCGTCCAGGGCGTGGACGGTTTCCTCTCCCATCTGATAAATTTTATAAATATCCTTCAGTTCAATCAGGTGTTCCATGTTACGGCCTCATTCCCATCATGGTAGACATGAAGCTGGAACCCTGGGGACTGAGGGCAAGTACCACTTCCCCTGCCGTCAGTCCGTCTACAATTTCAATATACTCGCTGTCGTTGCGGCCCAGGGTGACTGTCCGCTCCTCCACTGCCGTGGGGTCTGCCATCTTTCCCTCTTCATCAAAATACCCCTCGCCGGCAACCAGCACCACATTCCCCTGCTCCACAGCCTCCACCGGAATGGTCAATACCTCTCCTGCCTCTTCTACAATGATATTGGCAGACACGTTCATGCCGGGGTACAGCTCTTCCGGCGTACCGTCCACCAACACGGTGACAGGATAGCTGGTGCTGCCGTTGACGGTGGTACCATTGATATTGATCTTGTCTACCACACCGGTAAAACTCTGCCCATCCAGCGCATCTGCCGTAATCTCCACCTTCTGTCCCACCTGAATCTTGCTGATGTCCAGCTCGTCAATGTCCAGGTCAAAGGTAAGCTGGGACAGGTCATAAATCACCGCCCCATAGCCGGCAGAGGACATCCCGCTGACCTTGTCCCCCACGTCCAGATTTTTCTCAATCACCTGGCCGGTGATGGTGGAGGTAATGGTATAGTCGTCCAGCTTTTCCTGGGCGTTTTTGAGGGAAAGCTGGGCATTCTCCAGGGCAATCCGGGCATTTTCAATCTGGGTATCCAGGTCGGCTGCCTCAATGGTAGCCACCACCTGTCCCTCTGTGACCAGAGTACCCTTTTGGATGATCAGAGTTTCCAGTTTACCGGACAAATCGGAGAGAATCTGCCCGGAGGCTCCATAGGCAAAGGTACCTCCGGAAACACAGGCGACCTCTCCCACAGCAGCAGTGCCACGGGTGGTATCAGACAGGATGCCGGGGTTGTCCACCATCAGCGTAACCTGCCGCACCACAGTGCCGCCGGGGCCTGTCTCTTCGGTTACGGCAATTTCGTCCACCACACCGGAAATGGTACCTGCCGTACCGTCTACCGCCACAGTGGCCTGCTGGCCCACAAAAAAGCCCGCTGCATCTACCGCATGGAAGGGTACTGTCAGTTTCATATGCTCCCGGTCCAGCACATCGGCAATGGGGGTACCCATCGTTACGGTATCCCCTATCTCAACATGCACCTCGGTTACAAGGCCGCTCTCCTCCGACTGGATTTCCAGCTCGCCAAGGTTTTCCCTCTGGGTTTCCAGCAGATCATCCAGAGCCAGCTGGGCAGAGCGCACATTGAGCTGGAGCTGCTGGATATTGTTTTCCACATCTCCGGCGTCAATGCGGAAAAGCACATCCCCCTTCTGAACAGTCTGTCCCTCCTCAAAGGGGGCCTCTATCACCTCGCCGCTGACCAGTGTGGTGACGTTGCAGGTGTGAATGGGTTCTACCGTTCCGGTACCCGATACAGACACCGTCATAGAGCGCATCTGTGCCTCATAGGGCAGATAGGCCCCCGAGAGCATCTGCTTCTCTGCGGCAAAAAACTGATATACCATATAGCCTGCCGCCGCCAGTACCACCAATGCAAGGATCAGCCCCTTGAGCCACTTGCGTTTCTTTTTGGGGGCCTGAAATTTTGGGGCCTGCTTGGGCTGCTCTGAAGCAGGCTCTGACACCGACTTGGTTTCCTCTGAAACAAGCTGTGTGCGTTCCATGATCCACTCTCTCCCATTTGAAAATATGTTATCATCCTAACATGCTCCCTATGGGCTGTCAACGGCTACCATTCACAATTCACAAATGATTTTCACTTTGCTCTTTCTCCTTTTGGGGCAGGCTTGTATTTTACCCTTCCGTCCCGTATACTGGTGTTACCAAAATAACGAGGTGTAATATGGATCTATGCAACAGCAATGAAATCAAAGCCCTGCTGGGCCGTCACGGCTTCCGCTTTTCCAAAAGCATGGGCCAGAATTTTCTCATTGAGGGGTGGGTGCCTCAGGATATTGCAGAGGCTTCCGGAGCAGATCAAACCTGCGGCGTACTGGAAATCGGTCCCGGGATTGGCCCCCTTACCGTCCAGCTGGCCCAACGGGCCGGCCGGGTTGCCGCAGTGGAACTGGACAAAGCACTGTTGCCCATTTTAGCGGAAACCCTCTCTCCCTATGACAATGTTACCGTGATCCCCGGGGACGCCATGAAACTGAACCTGGCCGAGCTGGCTGCCACACAGTTCCCCGGACTGACCCCCATGGCCTGCGCCAATCTGCCCTACAACATTACCACACCGGTCATCACCGCCCTGATCGAAGCAGGCTGTTTCTCTGCCATTACCGTGATGATTCAACGGGAAGTTGCCCTGCGGATCTGTGCCGCTCCCGGCTCGTCCGATTACGGCGCCTTTTCCCTGTTCTGCCAGTATTATACCCAGCCTGAGTTTCTCTTTGAGGTACCCCCGGAGTGTTTCCTGCCTGCACCCAAAGTTACCTCAGCGGTAATCCGGCTGGTACCCCGGAGTCAGCCTCCCCAGGACTTGGTGGACGAGGCCATGTTCTTCCGGGTGGTAAGGGCCTCCTTTGCCCAGCGGCGCAAAACCCTCCTCAACGGCCTGACCGCCGCCTTTGGAGACCGGCTGGATAAGGACCGTCTGCGGCAGGCTATCACAGAGGCCGGCTTACCTGAAGGGGTACGGGGAGAACGCCTTGGGATTGCTGCGTTTGCCCGGTTAGGAGCGGCGATTCAGTCGGCTTTGAACTAAGGCCAACTGCATCATGCAAATTTTGATCGCTCTGTAATGGTTTCCACTGCTTACCAACATTTTTTGCAGATCTTACGAAAAGCACTTGCAAATCCCCTTGCTTTCTTGTAGAATAGACAAAAGCACTTTGCTAAAGTAACCAATCAAAGGGGGACCCTACTCATGGCACTTACTACTAACCGCGCTGTCCTGGACTGGATCGACGAAATGGCCGCCATGACCCAGCCCGATCAGATTGTATGGATCGATGGCACCCAATCCCAGATTGATGACCTGCGCGCCCAGGCCTGCGCCACCGGTGAACTGGAACAGCTCAATCAGGAGCTGCTGCCCGACTGCTATCTCCACCGCACCGCCGTCAATGACGTGGCACGGGTGGAGGACCGCACCTTTATCTGCTGCCGCAAGCAGGAGGACGCAGGCCCCACCAACAACTGGATGGACCCTCAGGAGATGTACGCCAAGCTGAAGCAGCTGTACGCCGGGGCCATGAAGGGCCGCACCATGTATGTGATTCCCTATTCCATGGGCGTAGTGGGTTCCCCCTTTGCCAAATACGGCATTGAGCTGACCGACTCCATTTATGTTGTACTGAATATGTGCATCATGACCCGGGTGGGTCAGGCTGTGGCCGATGTGATCGGAGACGACTTTGTCAAGGGTCTTCATGCCAAGGCCGACATAGATCCGGAAAACCGTTACATCGTCCACTTCCCCGAGGACAATACCATTATGAGCGTCAATTCCGGCTATGGCGGCAACGTACTGCTGGGCAAAAAGTGCTTTGCCCTGCGCATTGCCTCCTATCTGGGCCATAACCAGGGCTGGATGGCTGAGCACATGCTTATCCTCGGCCTGCAAAACCCCCAGGGTGAGGTGCGCTATCTGGGCGCCGCCTTCCCCTCCGCCTGCGGCAAGACCAATCTGGCCATGCTCATTCCTCCGGCGGCTTACAAGGAAAAGGGCTGGAAGGTCTGGTGTGTGGGAGATGACATTGCCTGGATTCGGGTGGGTGAGGACGGCCGCCTGTGGGCCATGAACCCGGAGAACGGTTTCTTTGGCGTGGCCCCCGGCACCAATGAAAAATCCAATCCCAACGCCCTCCATACCACCGAAAAGGGGACGATTTTCACCAATGTGGTCCACAATCTGGACAACAATACCGTGTGGTGGGAAGGGCTGGATAAAAATCCCCCGGAAAATGCGGTGGACTGGAAGGGCAATCCCTGGAACGGCAAGACTTCCGCCGAAAAGGGCGCCCATCCCAACAGCCGCTTTACCGCTCCGGCCAAAAATTGTCCCTGTATTTCTCCCGAGTTTGAAAATCCCAAGGGCGTTCCCCTGAGCGCCATTGTCTTTGGCGGCCGCCGGGCCAAGACTGCCCCCTTGGTATATCAGGCCCACAACTGGCAGCACGGCGTATTCATGGGTTCCATCATGGCTTCTGAGACCACTGCCGCCGCCGCCGGCGCTGTCGGTGTGGTGCGCCGGGACCCCATGGCCATGCTTCCCTTCTGCGGCTATCACATGGCGGACTACTGGCAGCACTGGCTGGACATGGGCAAAGCCGTGGGAGAGGAAAAGCTGCCCAAGATTTTCAATGTCAACTGGTTCCGCACCGACGAGGAGGGCAACTTCATCTGGCCCGGCTTTGGCGACAACCTGCGGGTGCTGGAGTGGATTATGAAGCGTGCATTTGATGAAACCGACGGGGTGGAAACCCCCATTGGATACCAGCCCAGAGCCACCGATATCAACCTGGAGGGCCTGGATTTCTCCCTGGAAACCCTGGAGGGCCTGCTGGGCGTTGACGTTGACCTTTGGAAGGAAGAGGTCAAGGGCATCCATGAGTTCTACCAGAAATTTGGCGAAAAGGTGCCTCAAGCTCTGGTGGAGGAACTGGATGCACTGGAACAGCGGCTTGGCTGACCGCCGGATTTCTGATCTGTATTCTGTACGGCGTACCGTCCCTGACGGTACGCCGTTTTTTGATCTCTTTGGTATCTCGCCGCATAGAATAATGGGAAAGGAGAAATTACCATGCCTATCATCTACCTGTCCCCCTCCACCCAGGAAAACAACCTGTATGTCAGCGGCGGCACCGAAGAGGAGTGGATGAACCGTCTGGCTGATGCCATGGAGCCTTATCTCACCGCCGCAGGCATCCGCTTTTCCCGCAATACCCCGGATATGACTGCCCTGTCCTCCATCCGGGCCTCCAATGCCAGTAACTATGACCTCCATCTGGCCCTCCACTCCAATGCCGCTCCCGAGGGCCTGTATGGTCAGATCCGTGGCGTCATTGTCTTCTATTATCCCGGTTCCACCAAGGGAAAGCAGGCGGCCGACCTGATCGCCAATGGTTTAAAAACCATCTATCCCCTTCCCAACAAAGTTCGTACCGAGTCAACCAACTCCATCGGCGAGGTGCGGCGGGTGCGTGCTCCTGCTGTCTTTCTGGAGCTGGGCTATCACGATAACCCGGATGATGCCGCCTGGATCAAGGGTAATCTGGATGCCATTGCCCGTAACCTGGTGCTCTCCCTCACGGAATTTTTCGGTCTGCCCTTCCTGGAACCGCAGCCTCCCCGGCCTGCGATGGTAGACGTCAACTGGGGGTATTTGAATCTGCGGGATAAGCCCAGCACCACCGCCGCCATTCTGGCCAAGGCCTACGACGGCACCAGGCTGACCGTGCTCAACCAATGGGAGGATTGGTATGTAGTCCGGTTGGACGGCCTGGTAGCCTGGGCCAGCAGCCGGTATATCACCCTGCTCTGAGCTTTGTTCACAAAACATTCACAGTAAGTTCCAAAAGGGTTCACCATTTTACACAGGAGTCTGGTATGATATCTTTGTCAGAACAAAAGAGATCAACCAAAACTCCTCCTCTCTTCTCTCTTTTCTATGCACAACCACACTGTCCCTCCGCAGGGCGGCAACCGTCCCCTGCGGAGGGGGCAGACAAACAGACGCCGCATCTCTGCCAGGAGATGCGTTTTTCATCTTTTGGTATCGTCGCCTCCTTACTTGGATATCCTATCCCTTGTCTGCACCAAAACAGACAGGAGGTGAAACTATGGCCTATGTAGCCCCACATATCCGGCCCCTGTTTGATGCCATCCCATCCCATCTGCGGGAGGAAATCCTGGCACTAGGTACCCGGATAGAGACCAGAGCCGAGCTGTTGGGCTGTCTGGAGCGGGTCCGCCGTCCGCACAGAAACTGACAGTTCAAAAATTTTTTCAAGAAATTTCGATTTCCCTCTTGCATTCTCATTTCAACTGTGGTAATATTATTAAGCTGTCAGCGAGAGATATTCAAAACTGACATGCGGCTGTAGCTCAGTTGGATAGAGTGTTTGGCTACGAACCAAAAGGTCGGGGGTTCGAATCCCTTCAGCCGTACCAAGCCGGGACAAGTGCAATGTCACTTGTCCCGGCTTTTTTATTTTCCAGTATTCTCCCCATAAGGCCAACAGTTTATGTGAATTGTTTTCCATTTGAACTTGATAATCTGAGTCCAACATGCTAGAATAAAGAAAATCACCTAAGTGCAGGCTTGCCCGCCCTTTCATTTTTGTACATATATACAATACACCCCGGAATATCAGTATCTCTCATTTTCTGAGGTCATTGTAAAAAGCGGGTATTCCAGTGGGCAGCATCTTTTCATACAGGGGATAGCAGTGGAGACACTGTTTTATATCACCACTTAAAAAAGGAGCGAACCAGACATGAAGAAGAAACTCTTGCGCACCATTGCTCTCGCCCTCTCCGTGTCCATGCTGGCTGTCATCCTGGCTGCCTGCGGCGGCGGCGGTGGCAGCACACCTACAGGATCTCCCGCCGGCGGAGAAGGAACCCCTGCTGCCTCCGGTGACGGCATCCTGAAGCTGGCCGTTACCACCGGTGATGGCTCCTCTACTGATGACAAGATTCCTACCCCCTGGTACAACCGCACCTTTGCCACCAACCTGATGTTCCGCAGCCTGCTGCTGGCAGACAGCACCCTGACCAAGACCAGCCCCGATCTGGCCACCTGCGAGGTCAGCGAGGACGCCCTCACCTACACCATTACCATGAAAGATGGTCTGAAGTGGTCCGATGGTGAGCCTCTCACCGCTGACGATGTGGTGTGGTCCATTGAGACCGCCCAGAAGGCCGCCCAAGTCAACCCTAACTATGCAACCGCCTTCTCCTACATCTCCAGCCTCACCGCTGACGGCAATGTGATCACCATGGTGCTCAACAGCCCCTACTCCGCCATGATGGACGTGCTGGCGCAGTTCGCCATTCTGCCCAAGCACTGCCTGGAGAATGCCGATCCCCTGACCATGGAATCCGATCCCTTCTGGACTCAGCCCGTTACCTCCGGTATGTACACCGTGGATACCCTCAATGTGGGCAACTACTTCACCATGAAGGTGAACGAAAATTACGAGGGTACCGCCCCCAAGATCAAGAGCATTCAGGTTTCCTTCGTCACCGACTATGTCACTGCTGCCAAGGCCGGCAATGCCGACTATGTGTACGGCAACGACACCAACCTGGTGGACGCCCTCAACGGAATGGACAACTACACCGGCTATCAGATTGACCAGCTGTTCTATAAGTACTTCATCTTCAACATGAAGGGTGTGGACGGCAAGGAAAATGAGGCCATGCAGAACGTGGAAGTCCGTAAGGCCCTGATGGAAGCCATTGACCGGGCCTCCCTGGCTGCCCTTTATCCCAGCGCTTCTGTGCTCAACGGCGGCGTACCCAATACCGATGATGCCTACAACGGTTTTGAGTGGAAGTTTGATCTGGAGCAGGCCAAGGCCGATCTGGCTGCCTCCGGCTATGACATGAGCCGTCCTCTACGTATCTGCTACTACAACAACGACCAGACCTCTGTGGACCTGATCAACGCTGTGGTGTACTATCTGGAGCAGCTGGGGCTGACCGTTGAGGCCACCCTGTCCAACGACGGTACCACCGATCTGTTTACCACCCGTGAGTACGACATCGGCTTCAAGGGTAAGAGCGCCTTCTCCATGAACGAGTGGTACACCGAATACCTGAGCACCGACGGTCTGTTCTGCAACATCTACGGCGGCGACACTGCCTTTGATGCCCTGGTTGCCGATCTGATGGCTGCTACCGACACCGAGAGCCGCACTGCTGCTCTGAAGGCCCTCCAGGATCTGGAGCAGGAAAAGGTCTACAAGGTTCCCATGTTCATCGTTGGCACCTATGTCTTTGTCAGCGACAATGTGAAGCTACCTGATGGCGTTGAGTTCTGTAACCCCTTCTACTCCTGTGACCTGAACTTTGCCAACTGGGAAGTAGCCTGAGAAAAGTGAATAGCTTCCCTGTGGATTGACTTCCGCACATAGCCATATAAAAATCAGGATGGGAGAGGCGCGTACCTGTGTCTGCGCCTCTCCCATCTCTCTTATCTGTGTTTCGTTCGGCTGACAGCCTCATTGTGAGGGAGAGAATGGAGTGAGACTATGCTCAAGTTCATATTGAAAAAACTGCTTTTCATGATCCCAATGCTGCTGGTCATCAGCTTTATTGTCTACATGGGATTGCGTGCTACCGGCGTGGATCCTATCAACTTCCTGGTCAGTCCTGATGTCATCGCCGCCAACCCGGAAAACGTGGAAGCCCTGCGGGAAAGCCTGGGGCTTAACGACCCTCTGATTGTCCAGTATTTCCGCTGGCTGGGCGGCTGTCTGCAGGGTGATCTGGGCTATTCTCTGGACGGCACCCCCATTGCCCAGACCATTGCCATCCGCCTGCCCTATACCCTGGAGCTTTCCGGCTATGCCCTGTTGTTCAGTGCCATCATCGGCATCGGCATCGGCATTGTCAGTGCCATCCGGCAGAACGGCGTGATAGACTACATCGGCCGGATCCTGGCCGTGGTAGGTCAGGCAGTCCCCCAGTTCCTGGTGGGCATTCTGCTCATCCTCATCTTTGCCATCAACCTGGGCTGGTTCCCCACCGCAAACCGTGTGGACCCCAATGCAACCAATGCCTTTGTGGATGCCTTTATGCACCTGTTTTTGCCTGTTACTACGCTGACCATCGGCATGGTAGCCGTTCTCATGCGCTACGCCCGCAATACCATGCTGGACGTGCTGAACAGCGATTACATCAAAACTGCCCGTTCCAAGGGTATCCCTGAGTGGAAGGTATATCTGAAGCATGGTTTCCGCAATGCCATGAAGCCTGTGCTGGTGATTCTCATGTTCCGTATCCCCACTTTGATTGGCGGCTCCGTTGTCATTGAAACGGTATTCTCCTATCCGGGTATCGGCATTACCATGACCAACGCCATTACCAGCAGCGACTATCCTGTTGTGCTGGTCACAACCCTGATCATTGCCGCCACCATGCTGATCTGTTCCTTTATGGTAGACGTATTCAATGCTCTGCTGGATCCCAGAGTCCGGCTGGATGGCTGAGGAAGGGAGGCATTTTGAGATGAGTGAAGCAAATATCAGCATCCGCCAGCAAAGCAAGGCGGCGTCTTCGTCCCGGTTCAAGAAAAATCTTCGTAAATTTGTCAACAACAAGCTGGCCGTTGTGGGCTTGATTATTGTGGTTGCCATGCTGGTGGCCTGTGTCATCGCCTTTGCCATGGGTGTGGATTACCGTACCCCCGATATGACCAATCTGCGGGCAAAGCCTGACGCCGCACACCTCTTCGGTACCGATACTGTAGGCCGTGACCTGTTGTCCCGTGTGCTGGTGGGCGGCTGCTATTCCATTTTTATCGGCGTATTCTGTGCAGTGGTCAGCAGTGTCCTGGGGGCCGCTCTGGGTGCTGCCGCCGGCTATTTCGGCGGAAAGGTGGACTCCATCCTGGTACGTGTTTCCGAACTGTTCCAGGCCTTTCCCCAGCTGGTGCTGGTGATGATGCTGGTTGCCATGCTCAATACCCGTGGTCTGGGCAACCTGTTGTTCATTTTTGTCATTACCGGCTGGATGACCACCTTCCGTATGGTGCGCAACGAGTATATGACCCTGAAAAATGAGACTTATGTCAAGGTATGCGAAGCCTTTGGCATGAAGAAGGGCAATATCATGTTCAAGCAGATTCTGCCCAACGTCATGACGCCTATCATTGTCTCTGTCACCACCAATGTGGCCTTCTTTATCCTCCAGGAGGCAGCTCTCAGCTTCATCGGCCTGGGCGTGGCAGACTCCACCCCAACCTGGGGCAATATTCTCAATGCGGCTAAGAGCCTGAACGTTGTAGAGGATCAGTGGTGGATTTGGGTCTATCCCGGCGCCGCCATCA
>CALWOK010000082.1 GCA_944383125.1 uncultured Flavonifractor sp. | reverse complement strand
AAGGACTGCTGCCATGGGCAGCAGTCCTTCTTTCTTGCTGAAATACGTTTATGCAAACAGAAAGGACCCGCTGCAAAAGCAGCGGGTCCTCATCAGTTTTATCTTAGTACATGCCGCCCATATCGGGAGCAGCAGGAGCGGGAGGAGTGGGCTCCTTCTTGTCGGCGACCAGGGACTCGGTGGTCAGCAGGGTAGCGGCAATGGAAGCGGCATTCTCCAGAGCGGAGCGAGTTACCTTGGTGGGGTCCACAATACCGGCAGAGATCATATCCACATAGGTCTCGTTGTAAGCATCAAAGCCATAGCCGGTCTTGTCGGCCTTCTTCACATTCTCCAGCACCACGGAGCCGTCAATGCCGGCATTGGTGGCAATCTGGCGCATAGGCTCGGTGAGGGCCTTGGCAATGATGCGCACGCCGGTCTTCTCGTCGCCCTCAACATCAGCCAGCAGCTTCTCCACGGCAGCCACAGCGTTCACATAAGCGGTACCGCCGCCGGCCACAATGCCCTCTTCCACAGCAGCACGGGTGGCGTTCAGAGCGTCCTCAATGCGGAGCTTCTTCTCCTTCATCTCCACCTCGGTGGCAGCGCCCACACGGATAATGGCCACACCGCCGGCCATCTTGGCCAGGCGCTCCTGGAGCTTCTCCCGGTCATAGTCGGAAGTGGTGGTCTCAATCTGGCTGCGGATCTGGTTGGTACGGGCCTTGATGGCCTCAGAGGTACCGGCGCCGTCCACAATGATGGTGTTCTCCTTGGAGACCTTCACCTGACGGGCACGGCCCAGCATATCCATGGTGGCTTCCTTCAGCTCATAGCCCATGTCGGCGGTGATGACGGTGCCGCCGGTGAGAACAGCGATATCCTCCAGCATCTCCTTGCGGCGGTCGCCGAAGCCGGGGGCCTTGACGCACACCACGTTCAGGGTGCCACGCAGCTTGTTGACAATGAGGGTGGACAGAGCCTCGCCCTCCACGTCCTCAGCAATGACCAGCAGCTTCTTGCCGGACTGCACCACCTGCTCCAGAATGGGCAGCAGCTCCTGGATGTTGGAGATCTTCTTGTCGGTGATGAGCACCAGAGCGTCGTCCAGAACAGCCTCCATCTTCTCGGTATCAGTGACCATATAGGGGGTGATATAGCCCCGGTCAAACTGCATGCCTTCCACGACCTCGCTGTAGGTCTCGGCGGTCTTGGACTCCTCCACGGTGATGACACCGTCGTTGGACACCTTCTCCATGGCCTCAGCAATCAGCTTGCCCACGGTCTCGTCACCGGAGGACACAGTGCCTACCCGGGCGATGTCGTCAGAGCCGTTGACCTTCTTGGAGTTGGCCTTGATGGCCTCCACAGCGGCGGTGGTGGCCTTGGCAATGCCCTTCTTCATGACCATGGGGTTGGCGCCGGCAGCCAGGTTCTTCAGGCCCTCACGGATGATGGCCTGAGCCAGCAGGGTAGCGGTGGTGGTGCCGTCGCCGGCCACATCGTTGGTTTTGGTGGAGACTTCCTTCACCAGCTGAGCGCCCATGTTCTCAAAGGGATCATCCAGCTCAATCTCCTTGGCGATGGTCACGCCGTCATTGGTGATGAGGGGAGCGCCAAACTTCTTATCCAGCACCACGTTGCGGCCCTTGGGACCCATGGTGATCTTAACGGTATCAGCCAGCTGGTTTACGCCACGCTCCAGAGCGTGACGGGCCTCCTCGCCGTAGCAGATAATCTTAGCCATAATATATTACCTCCAATTTGAGTCGGGCGGAGTGCGCCCGGAAATCAGTTTATAAACAGGGGCAGACAATTACTCCACAATGGCGAGAATGTCGCTCTGACGGACAATGGTGTACTCCTCGCCGTCAATCTTCACCTCAGTGCCGGAGTATTTGCTGGTGATGACCTTATCGCCCACCTTGACGGTCATGGTTACTTCCTTGCCGTCTACCAGTCCGCCAGGACCAACCTCGATGACTTCGGCCACTTCGGGCTTTTCCTTGGCAGCGCCGGTGAGGATGATGCCGCTCTTGGTCTTTTCTTCTGCTTCCACCAGCTTGATGACCACACGGTCGGCAAGAGGCTTGAGTTTCATAATGGGTTCCTCCTTACATGTATCTTGATGTTTCTTATTAGCAGTTCAGCAGGTTAGCACTCATTTCTTTGGAGTGCTAACCTGCTTATAATAATACCCTGAGTTTGCAGTTTGCGCAAGTCCTGATTTTTAAATAATCTGTTAAATTTTTGTGTACAACCAGAAAAAAGGATATCTATCTCTCATATCATTCAAAAATCTCGTTTTTTCTCCTGTTTTCTTCTGTTTTTATTTTTTGTAACTTGTACAGCAATACAATACAGCAGATCTGTTGAGAAAAACAACCTCTTTTTTAGCAGACAGAACCAGGGAGAGCTGACTCCCTGGTTCTGTTCTGTCATCCAGCAAACAGGTTGCTGTTATAACTGTCCCATAATGTCAGCCGCTGCTCCGCCCGTACCATACGGGATACAATAGCTGCCGCTTCTGCCCGGGTGATGGTCCCGTTGGGCCGGAAGGTCATATTGCGATCCACACCTTTCACAATGCCCTTGGCGTACAGGCTGTAAATGGCATCCGCCCCCTGGCTATAGGCGGTAATATCAGGTACGCTGGCTTTGACCTTCGTCATACTATTGATGATGCGCATATTTTTGACCTGACTGGTGGCGGCAAAAATCTGGGCCACCTCCCGCCGGGTAGCAGGCCGGTTATAATCGGCATTGGAGTAGGCGCCGCTCTGAATGATGCCGTTTGCGATACAATAGTTAACCGCTCCTGAGTACCAGTATGGGCCGGTGGAGCTGCTGGTGTGGAAGCTGTCGTTGCGGTAACGGCTCTCCATGGTTGCGGCCAGCTTGAGCACTTCGGCTACTGTGAGGGATTGATGGGGGGCGTATCGATTGCCACCCACACCGGAAATCAGACCTACATTGTAGGCAATATCCACCCATACCGCAAACCAGTCCCTGGGGGACACATCACTGAACTGGGGCAGCTTACCCCGGGTCAGCGGAAAGCGGGCAGAGGGTACTCCCTTCTGTGCAAGAATGCCTGGCAGCTCAAACAGAGGGATTTTTGTGGTTACGCCGTCTTTGGTCAGGGAGAGCACCCGGGTACCTCCCTGCTCCGCCACCTGGGCGCTGTCATATTCCAGACCATATACCAGATTGGTACTGCCGCCCATGCCGTCTGAAAAGGCCAGAATACTGACTACCCCCCACTTGCTGCCCTTCTGCGCAATATACAGACCGCAGTCCAGAGGGATCAGGGTACCAAATTCCGGTTGAATCAGGTAAGAGCCATCCTGCCGGATCACGCCCAGCCTGCCGTTCAGGCTGACTGCCGCCATACCCAGGGAGAAGGACACAATGCTGTCATATTGCAGGGGAATGACCACCTTTTTACTGGCATCTACAAATCCCCATTTGCCGTTCAGTTCGCATTGGGCCAGACCCTCACTATAGCCCCACACGGTAGCCCCGGCCGGTGCGGCTGATGCCGGGGTCAGCATCACGCAAAAACAAAGGGCAACGATAGCACACAAAACACGTCCCACACCAGCTTGCCGTTTCATTTCAGGTTCTCCGCCTTTCTATCCCATATTGAAACAGATCACATTTCAGCATTCCGTTGTACAGCTTCCGCTTTTTTTCCGCTGTTCGGCCAAAGGTGCGTTCAAATTCGGTATGGGAGGACAGGACACTGACACGCCAGCCCTCCGGCAGGGTGCGCACCGCACTGCCAAAGGCCCGGTACAGCTCCTCTGCCTCCCGCTTTTCCATGATGCGCTCCCCATAGGGCGGATTGGTCACCACACGCCCCGCAGGGGCGTCCCGATGGAATTTCGTAGCGTCTGCCACTTCAAAGCGCACCACGTCCTCCACATCTGCCTTTTCTGCATTGCTCCGGGCGATGGCCACTGCCTTGGGGTCAAGATCTCCTCCCCAGATGTCATAGCTTCCCTGGAATTCCTTGTCCATGGCCTCATCTGCCGCCTGGAGCCACAGGACGCTGTCCAGCCACTTCCATTTCTGGGCGGAGAAGGATCGATTCAGACCGGGGGCCCGGTTCTTCGCAATCAGGGCCGCTTCAATGGGAATGGTGCCGGAACCACAGAAGGGATCACAGAAAGGCTTCTTGCCCCGATAGCGGGACAGAAGCACCATGGCGGCAGCCAGGGTTTCCCGCAGGGGGGCCACCACCCCCACCGCCCGGTATCCCCGCTTGTGAAGCCCGGCGCCGGAGGTATCCAGCATCAGCGTAACCTGATCCTTCATAATGGAAAACTGTACCTGGTAGAGCGGGCCATGCTCCGGCAGGGTTTCCATTCCATATTTACTCCCCAGCCGGGCAGCAAGGGCCTTTTTCAACACACCCTGGATGGCAGGTACCGCATGAAGCTGAGAGTTGAGAGAATGCCCCTTCACCGGAAAGGCCCCTTCCTGTGGAATATAATTCTCCCAGGGCAGCGCCTTTGCCCGCTCAAAGAGGGTTTCAAAGTCGGTGGCCTCATACCGGCCCACCACCACCAGCACCCGCTCGCCGGTGCGCAGGTTCAGGTTGACCCGGGGAATGTCCTCCAGCCGGGCCTTGCAGCACACACGGCCGTTCTCCGCCCGTACCTCGGGCAGCTCCAGCCGCCGCAGTTCATCAGCACACAGTCCCTCCAGGCCAAACAGGGTTGGGATCATCAATTCCAGTTCTCGCATAACGCTCTCCTTGTTCTTTCATATCATTATGAGAAGTATACTCTATTTGATCTGGATTGGCAAACCTGGAAGCGGATTTTTCTTTTCTTTTTCACAGATTTATGCTAGGATATAGCCATAGAAAGGAGGGTGCCTATGCCCATTCCCAGTATCTGTTGGCTGGCCGCACTGATTATCCTGCTGTTGGTAGAGGCCGCTACGGTTGCTCTGGTCTCGCTTTGGTTTGCATTGGGTGCGCTGGCTGCACTTCTTACATCCTTTTGGGTGGACAATCTATGGGTGCAGTTTGGAGTCTTTCTGACGGTTTCCCTGGTCAGCCTGCTGATGATCCGTCCCCTGACCCGCCGGTTCGTCACACCCAGACAGGTTGCCACCAATGCCGACCGGGCGGTCGGCCAGGAAGGGGTTGTCACGCAGACCATTGACAATCTCAAAGCCAGGGGCCAGGTGTCTGTCCAGGGTACCGTATGGACAGCCAGAGCCCAGGATGATACGGCCATACCCGCCGGCACCCAGGTCAAAATTCTCCGCATTGAAGGCGTCAAGCTGATTGTCTCACCGGTCCATGTGCAGGTTCCACAGTAATCAACCGTTCCACAGGTAGGGAGGAATTGAAATGCCGTTTCTGTCCAACATCCCCATTGTACCCATCATCATTATTATTCTGGTTGCCCTGCTGATTCTGGTACTGGCTGCCAATCTGAAAATTGTCCAGCAGTCCAAAGCCTATGTTATCGAGCGTATGGGCGCCTTTCACGCCGTCTGGGGCGTAGGAGTCCACTTTAAGATTCCCTTTCTGGAGCGGGTGGCCAAGGTCGTTTCTTTGAAAGAACAGGTGGTGGATTTTGCTCCCCAGCCTGTGATCACCAAGGATAATGTCACCATGCAGATTGATACGGTACTTTACTTTCAGATCACCGACCCCAAGCTGTACACCTATGGTGTGGAGCATCCCATGAGCGCCATTGAGAATCTGACTGCCACTACCCTGCGCAATATCATTGGTGACCTGGAGCTGGATCAGTCCCTCACCAGCCGGGATATCATCAATTCCAAGATGCGCTCCATTCTGGACGAGGCCACCGACCCCTGGGGCATCAAGGTCAACCGGGTGGAGCTGAAAAACATCATCCCGCCCAGAGAAATTCAGGACGCCATGGAAAAGCAGATGAAGGCGGAGCGGGAGCGCCGTGAGTCCATTCTCCAGGCAGAAGGCCAGAAGCAAAGCCAGATCCTGGTGGCAGAAGGTGAAAAACAATCTCTTATCCTGCGGGCTGATGCCGCCAGACAGGCTGCCATCATGAAGGCGGAAGGTGAGGCCGAGGCCATTCTGAAGGTACAGCAGGCTACTACTGAAGCGCTGAAGCTGCTGAACGAAGCCAGCCCCACCGATGCAGTACTGAAAATCAAGGCTCTGGAGGCCTTCCAGGCTGCTGCCGACGGCAAAGCCACCAAGCTGATCATCCCCTCTGAGATTCAAGGGCTGGCTGGCCTGTGTGCCTCGGCCAAGGCTGTATTTGAATCCTCCTCTGATCAGAAATCCTAAGTATATATTCTGTTTAGGTTGCGTTGCAAAATGAGCCCATAAAAAATGAGCGAGGTTTGGAGCCCAAAAGGGTTTCCAAACCTCGCTCATTGCTTTACTCTTAATTTGTGAGAAAAAAAGCAAGATCCGTTTACCGTATAT
>CALWOK010000081.1 GCA_944383125.1 uncultured Flavonifractor sp. | reverse complement strand
GAGCAGTCTGCCGCCAGTGCCGCAGAGAGGGCCAGAAGCTCTTCCTGAAGGGCGACCGCTGCTACACCGACAAGTGCGCCATGGAGCGCCGTCCCTTTGCCCCCGGCATGCACAACCAGGGCCGGGCTAAGAAGCTGTCCGAGTACGGCATGCAGCTGCGGGAGAAGCAGAAGGCCCGCCGCTACTACGGCGTGCTGGAGAGCCAGTTCCGCAAGTATTATGAAATGGCTGCCGCCCGCAAGGGTGTCACCGGTGATAACCTGCTGTCCATCCTGGAGACCCGCCTGGACAACGTGATCTATCGCCTGGGCTTTGCCATGAGCCGTCCTGAGGCCCGTCAGCTGGTCCGTCACGGCCACTTCACCATCAACGGCCACCGGGTGGACATCCCCTCTTACCTGGTCAAGCCCGGCGAAGTGATCGCCCTGAAGGAGAGCAGCCGGAGCAAGGAGAAGTTCAAGGCTTCACTGGAGGCCAACGGCTCCCGTCCCGCCCCCAAGTGGCTGGACTTTGATCAGAACAATCTGGTGGCCAAGGTTGTGGCACTGCCTGTCCGTGAGGATGTGGACCTGCCCATCGAGGAGCACCTGATCGTCGAGTTGTACTCCAAGTAATCGTGCTTGTACCCTCGATTATTGGTGAGCTGTATCGGGCGGCGGGCCAGGCCCGCCGCCGTAAAAAGGAGGGTAACACATGGTAGAAATCGAGAAGCCCCGCATTGAATGCGTGGAAAACCCCGGCGACGGCTCCTACGGCAAGTACGTGGTCGAGCCCCTGGAGCGCGGTTACGGTACGACCCTTGGCAACTCTCTGCGTCGCATCCTGCTCTCGTCCCTGCCCGGCACGGCGGTTACCTCCATCAAGATCGCCGGTGTGCAGCACGAGTTTTCCACCATCCCGGGTATCAAGGAGGACGTAACCGAAATCGTCCTCAATGTGAAGAGCATCATTGCAAAGCTTCACTCCGAGGGGGTTAAGACGGTCTATATTGAGGCCAGCGGCGAGTGCGAAGTCACTGCCGGAGACATCCGGGCCGACGGCGAGGTAGAGATCCTCAATCCTGATCTCCATATTGCCACCCTGGGTCCTGATGCCAGCCTGAATATGGAGCTGACCCTGTCTCATGGTCGGGGCTATGTGCCTGCCGACCGGAATAAGCCCGCTCAGACCATCATTGGCCTGATTCCGGTGGATTCCATCTATACGCCGGTGCGCCGGGTCAACTACACGGTGGAAAACACCCGTGTGCGTGACCTGACCGACTTTGACAAGCTGACCCTGGAGGTGTGGACCGACGGTACCATCACCGCCCGGGACGCCGTCAGCCTGGGCGCCCGCATCCTGTGCGACCACTTTGTCCTCTTCACCGATCTCAGCGAGACCATGGGCTCCAAGTCCACGGTGGTGGAGAAGGCGGAGGCCCAGCGGGATAAGGTGCTGGAGCTGACCATTGAGGAACTGGATCTTTCCGTCCGTTCCTTCAACTGCCTCAAGCGGGCCAACATCAACACGGTGGAGGATCTGATTTCCAAGACTGAGGACGAGATGATGAAGGTGCGTAACCTGGGCCGCAAGTCCCTGGAAGAGGTCATCAATAAGCTGGCCATGATGGGCCTGCACCTGGCCGACGAGGAAGCCTGAGGCCAGTGGGAAGGGCGGTCCGGGGGCATGTAACGTCCCCTCCCGGACCCTTACGGCGTATGCGCCCTTCCAGGGGAGTATCCCCCGGACGAATTTAAATGATGGAGTTCGCCTTGGCGAATATCCGATAGGAGTTGTGTTTCATGTCTCACAATCGTAAGCTGGGCAAGCCTACCGATCAGCGTATGGCTATGCTGCGCGCCATGACCACCTACCTGCTGGAGAACGGTCAGATCAAGACCACCTTCGCCCGTGCCAAGGAAGTGGCTCCCATGGCCGAGAAGATGATCACTCTGGCCAAGAAGGCCAACCTGGCCAACTACCGTAAGGCCCTGGCTTTCCTGACCAAGGAAGACGTGGCCAAGAAGACCTTTGACGAGCTTGGCCCCAAGTATGCTGAGCGCAACGGCGGCTACACCCGTATCGTGAAGATCGGGCCCCGTCGGGGCGACGCCGCTGAGATGGCCATCATCCAGCTGGTATAAGCTGTGTGAAAACACCCTGCCCTGTGCAGGGTGTTTTTGATTTTTCTGCCAAAATACTTGCATCTGATGACGGCCTGTGCTATACTAAAAAACAATCTATCGTGAAGGAGACGGTGAACCCTCGTGGACGAACCTCCGCCCAGTTGTCATTACATCAAAATCTGTTAGGATGAGGACAGCCTTACCCCATTGTATCCTTGGGGCGTAGGGTTGTCCTTTTGCGCATTGGAAAAAAAGTTTGGAGTTGATTGTCTTTTATGCCAGAAGGTTCTAATCTGACCATGATTGTTGTCCTGATTGTCCTTGTCATCTTATCTGCCTATTTCTCCGCCACCGAAACCGCCTTCACATCCCTGAACCGCATCCGTCTGAAAAGCAAAGCAGATTCCGGAAACCGCCGGGCGGCCCTTACCCTGCGGTTGGTGGACCAATATGACAATTTGCTGTCCTCCATCCTGGTGGGCAACAACATCGTCAACCTGTCCGCCTCCTCTCTGGCCACCATCCTGTTCACCGAGGGCTTGCGCCTGCAAAACGGTGCTGTGATTTCCACAGTGGTGATTACGGTAGTGGTGCTGATTTTCGGCGAGGTCTCTCCCAAGAGCCTGGCCAAGGAGTATCCCGAGAGTTTCGCCATGTTTTCCGCCCCCATTATGCGGATTCTGATTGTGATTCTCACCCCGGTGAATTTCCTGTTCAGTCTGCTGAAGCGCCTGCTGTCCATGGTTTTCCATAAGGAGGGGGACAGCGGCATTACAGAAGAAGAACTGGTTACCATGGTGGATCAGGCCGAAAGCGAGGGCGGCCTGGACCAGCATGAGAGCAAGTTGATCCGTTCCGCCATTGAATTTAACGACATGGAGGTAGATGAAATTCTCATCCCCCGTGTGGACATTGTGGCGGTGGAGGATACCGACACCATGGACGATATTGCCCACGCCTTTGCCGAAAGCGGCTATTCCCGTCTGCCGGTCTATCACGAGGATATTGACGACATCATCGGCGTGATTCATGAGAAGGACTTCCACGCCGCCCGCTATCGGGGAATTGAGGACGTAAAATCCATCACCGGATCCATGCTGTACACCACCGGAAACACCAAAATTTCCGAGCTGCTGCGCATTCTCCAGCGGGAAAAGGCCCATATGGTCATTGTGGTGGACGAGTACGGCGGCACCGAGGGCCTTGTCACCCTGGAGGACATTGTGGAAGAGTTGGTGGGTGAAATCTGGGATGAGCATGACGAGGTCATTGAGGAGTTCAAGAAGTTGGAGGACGGCAGTTATCTGATTTCCTGTTCTGCCGATCTGACCGACCTGTTTGACCTGTTCGCCATCAAGGGGGAGTGCGACGCCAATACCATTTCGGGCTGGGTTATAGACCAGATCGGCCGTATTCCCGAGGAGGGAGATCACTTTACCGCTGACGGCCTGGACGTTACCGTAACCAAGGTGGATCACCGCCGGGTGCTGGAAATCAAGGTGGAGATGCTGCCCCAGGAGGAAGAGGAAAAAAAGGAGAAGGGGAAAGAGAAGGAAAAGGATACCCCCTGATCTGCCAGATACAATGCCCCATGGGCGGCCTGAGGCCGCCCATGGGGCATTTGCTGTCTCCAGGTTTCATAAATCAGTAAGAGCAGATTTAGAAAATTTTAAGATGCTTCTGATACACTGATCCCATCATCCAAAGGGAGGAAAGAACATGGATCAGATTCTGAAGGTAGAAGGCCTGTGCCGGACCTACGGCAGAGGGAGCGTCATCCACGCTGTGGATCATGTGGACTTGGCGGTGGAAAAGGGGGAGTTTGTGGGCATTATGGGTCCCTCAGGCAGCGGAAAAACCACTCTGCTTAACTGCATTGCCACCATTGACCAGCCTACCGGCGGGCATATCTGGGTGGAAGGAAGGGATATCACCACGCTGAAACCCAAAGCCCTGGCCCAGTTCCGGCGGGAACGGCTGGGATTTGTCTTTCAGGACTGCAATCTGCTGGACACCCTTACCGCTTTTGAAAATATCGCTCTGGCGCTCACCATCCGCAAGACGCAGACGGAACAGGTGGAGCCTTTGGTAAAGGAGACCGCCCAGCTGCTGGAGATTACCGACTGCCTGAACAAATATCCCTATCAGATGTCAGGCGGGCAGCAGCAGCGGACGGCGGCTGCCCGGGCCATCATTACCCAGCCCGCTCTGGTGCTGGCAGATGAGCCTACCGGCGCCCTGGATTCCAAGGCGGCCCGGCTGCTGCTGGACCGCTTTGAGGCAATGAACCAACAGCGGCAGGCCACCATTTTAATGGTGACCCATGATGCCTTTACGGCCAGCTACTGCCACCGCATTCTGTTCCTGCGGGATGGGGCGCTGTTTGCCCAGCTGGAGCGGGGGAGTCTGAGCCGGAGAGACTTTTTCCGGCAGATTATGGAGGTAGTAGGCCGACTGGGAGGTGACCAGAGCGATGTTCTTTAAGCTTGCGGTGAAAAATGTGGGGCGCAGCTTCCGGGACTACGGGGTTTATTTTCTGACGGTAGCCTTTGGTGTCTGCCTTTTCTATGTGTTCAATGCCCTGGAACAGCAGAGCGTAATGCAGTAT
>CALWOK010000080.1 GCA_944383125.1 uncultured Flavonifractor sp. | reverse complement strand
ATCTCATTGGACATGTCCAGGTCCAGCTCGATGCCGCACTCGTGGGCGATGGCGGGCAGGTGGAGCATGGTGTTGGTGGAGCAGCCCAGAGCCATGTCCACCGTCTCTGCATTGTGGAAGGCGGCGGGAGTCATGATATCCCGGGGGCGGATATTCTGCTCCACCAGCTTCATGATCTGCATACCGGCGTGCTTGGCCAGCCGCAGCCGGGCAGACCAGACGGCGGGAATGGTACCGTTGCCGGACAGGCCCATACCGATGGCTTCGGTAAGGCAGTTCATGGAGTTGGCGGTATACATGCCGGAGCAGGAGCCGCAGGTGGGACAGGCGTTGTTTTCGTAGTCCTCCACCCCTGCTTCGTCCAGCTTCCCGGCCTTATAGGCGCCTACCGCCTCAAACATATGGCTCAGGCAGGAGCGGCGGCCGTCATTGAGCCGTCCGGCCAGCATAGGGCCGCCGGAGCAGAAGATGGTGGGAATATTGACCCGGGCGGCGGCCATCAGCAGGCCGGGGACATTTTTGTCACAGTTGGGAATCATCACAAGGCCGTCAAACTGGTGGGCCATGGCCATAGCCTCAGTGGAGTCGGCGATCAGATCCCGGGTGACCAGGGAGTACTTCATCCCAATATGTCCCATGGCAATGCCGTCACACACGGCAATGGCGGGGAATTCCACCGGCGTACCACCGGCGGCCCGCACACCTGCCTTGACTGCCTCGGCAATCTTGTCCAGGTTCATATGGCCGGGGACAATCTCGTTATAGGAGCACACCACACCGATGAGGGGACGCTCCAGCTCCTCCTTGGTGTAGCCCAGAGCATAGAACAGGGAGCGGTTGGGGGCGCGCTCCACGCCCTTTGTTACATTGTCACTGCGCATGATCCATTCCTCCTGTCATACGGATATCTCTTGCAATCACAGTCCGGAGACTGCCAAAGGTGAAATAACACTTCTATCATACCATAAATCCCGCAAAAAAGAATGATACATATGCTACAATCTGTCTGCCTGTTTTGGGGGAGGCACATGGTTTGGCCATGGGGCATAGGCTGAAATGGCTCCTGCCCGGGAGCCTGTTGACAAGCAAACATGCAGGAGGGTTTTTATGGCAGATATCAAGCAGGACCTGCTGGCGCTGGAGTATAGCCCCAGCTTTTTCATGGAGGGAATCCAGGAAGCTGACATTAACCTGAAATTACCCCCTGCACCGGTTGGTCTGGCCACTGTTTCCGGTGTTGTTACCGATGGTACCGTGCCGTTGGCAAATGCCACGGTCAAACTCTTTGACAAAGACGGGGTACCCTTCCGGCACACCCTTACTGATGAAGAGGGCCGCTACAGCCTGAGCGGCGTACCGGTTGGCACCTATACCATCAGTGCTGCTATGGTGGGCTACCGCATGAGTGGAGGCATGGGGCTGACCCTGGCGGCACATGATGTGCTCCAGGCCGATTTGACCTGCGTACCGGACGACAGCCTGAAGCTGGGTACCATTGCCGGTGTGCTGACCACCATGGGGCCAGAGGGGCGTGTGCCGCTGGCCGGAGCCAAGCTCACCCTGCGGGACAGCCAGGATCAGGTGGTGGCCACCACCTATACAGCGGATGACGGTGAGTTCCTCTTTTATGATGTGACCGACGGGGTGTATACCATGGTGTCCACAGCAGACGGCTATCTGCCCTCTGCCCCCGTGCTGGTCAATGCCACCGGAGGCAGCATTGCCAACGTGACCATGGATATGGCGGTGGACAGCCGCACCTATAACGGCACCGTCAGCGGCATCATCCGGGATAAAAACGGTGGTGTGGTGGCCGGGTGCTTTGTGGGCCTGTACCAGCGGACCGGCCAGGGGGCAGAGGCCTCCGAGACGCTGGTCGCCATCACCAAAACCAATAGTGAGGGAAAATACCTCTTTGGCGGCGTTACCGGCGGACAGTATCTGGTCAAAGCCAAGCTGAACCGGTAATTTACAGCCCGGTTTTTTGCCTGACCTCAGAGGGACAGCAGCAACAGAATCTGCACCTGTATCCGGGATATTACCGGTGTGTGGTACGGCTGAACCTGGATCAGCCCAGGCCATGGCAGTGCCTGACCTTGCGGCCGGCAGGCAGATGCAGCTGGTGGAGCCGCATGCTGCTGCAGCAGGAGATGATACTGGGTCCTCTGCTGCCTGGGCGCTATTGCCTGGAGGTGGGGACGCTGGAGCTGCTGCTCAGCCTGTCTCCCGGCGCCAACCTGACCTTGTGGGTCAATGTGGAGCAAGGCCAATACAGATGGCGGCAGGACAGGTTTCACTGTGCCTGGAACCAGGGATAAGACAGGACCCGCTACAACCCAATGCAGCGGGTCCTGTTGTTTGTTTTGGCGGGGTGAATCAGTCAAAGATCATGGTGGCAAAGTAGTCCTCCGGTGTCTCAGCCCGGCGGATCAGGCGGGTGGTGCCGTCGGGTTGGAGGAGCACTTCGGCGGAGCGCAGCTTGCCGTTGTAGTTGTAGCCCATGGAAAAGCCGTGGGCGCCGGTATCGTGGATTACCAGCAGATCGCCGCGCTCCACCTGGGGCAGCATACGGTCCTTGGCAAATTTGTCGTTGTTTTCACACAGTCCACCCGTAACATCATACTTGTGGTCGCAGGGAGCATCCTCCTTGCCCATAACGGTAATATGATGGTAGGCTTCATACATGGCGGGGCGCATCAGGTTGGCGGCACAGGAGTCAACCCCTACATACTCTTTATAGGTGTGCTTGAAGTGGAGCACCTTGGTAACCAGACAGCCGTTGGGAGCCAGCATAAACCGGCCCAGCTCGGTATAGATGGCCACATCTCCCAT
>CALWOK010000079.1 GCA_944383125.1 uncultured Flavonifractor sp. | reverse complement strand
GCGGGACACAACCGCAGCCCTGCTGGAATGCCACCTGGAACGGGCCAGACCCTGGGCAGACCGGTACCCAACCGAGGTGTTCCGGCGGTTTGTCCTCTGTCCCCGGGTGGCCTTTGAACGGCTTACCGACTGGAGCGCTCCCCAGGCCGGCCCGGTTGGGGAGGTGATTGCCCTGCGGAAAAAGGGTATTCCCGCCTATTTGCGTCCCCTGGATGAAACGGTGATGGTGTGGCAGGGGGGAGGATTTGTCCACAAAACCCCGGAGCAATGTGGAAAAGTGGTGTTCCGCAAGACATCGGCAGAGCGGTTTGTCTACCGGCAGAACTGGTCTTTGGAACAGTGGACCGGAGAGATGTGGAAACCAATCCGGCTGACCGACCGGGCGTGGCAAAAAAACAAGCTGACCGTCCGCCTGCCGGTGGGGCGGTACCGGGTGCTGACCGCCCTCCGGCTGCCGGCGGGGGACCAGTTTGCCAACCGGCTGGACTTCTCTGTAACAGAGGGAGAGGAGCACGCTATTTTTCTGGAACTGCGGGACTGTGAACTGTCCGACCTGATGACCCCACGGGAGTTCCCTCTGGCAGAACTGGGGGGCAGGCGGGAAAAAAACGCCCTCCTCCTCTGGCTGGAGGAGGGGGCGGAACCCACCGAACATATTCTGAATGAGCTGTCCGCCGTCCAGACGGCCTTCCAAGCCCTGGACGGAGAGGTGGTTTTTCGTCTGAGACAGAAGGGGGCGGAGCAGCAGGCCACGCTGGCAGCGCTGCTGAAGAAATGGCCCCAGATCCAGGTGGTCTATCCCGAATGGAGCTATCAGGTGGAAAGTGTGGCCCGTCACCTGGGGCTGGAGCCGGACAAGCCCCCTCTGGCGGTGGTGCGGGACCGGACAGGCAGAGCAGTGTACGGCTGCTGCGGGTATCAGGTGGGCATGGCCGATCTGCTGGCGCGTATCCTGGAACAACTGCCGTGACGGTTTCAATGAATGGTAGAAGTTATCTTTGGAATGCCTTGATATATTCTGCCGCCGAACGGCTCATCTCCCGGGAGAAATCCGAGTTATATTTCCGGTTGCAGAAGGCCTGGAGCCAGTCGGCGTAGGAGCGCTCCCCGGCGTTGTCGGCCAGCATGGCCTTCAGTTCCTCCTCATCCATCCGGCGGTAGCCGTTTTTATGGACAATATGGGCCATGGCCCGGCGGCGGGGCTTTTGCCGCTCCTGCTGCTGCCGGGTGGGATAGCCGAATACCACCATACTGGCAGGCACCACATACTCCGGCAGCCGGAGCAGCTGCCGGTGGGTTTCACAGCGCTCCAGAATATCGCCGATGTAACAGGAGCCAATGCCCAGGCTCCATGCGGCGGTAACCGCATTCTGGGCGGCAATGTTGGCATCCGACCAGGCCAGCAGCAAATCCCCAAGGCCGGGATACCGGGGCTGACATCCTCCGGCAGCAAAGGCGTCATACCACTTCTGGCAGTCGGCGCAGAAAATCAGCACCAGAGGGGCCTGGGCAATAAAGGGCTGGTGATCACAGGTGTCTGCCAGTGTGTCTTTCAGCTGGGGATCGGTGATGTCCAGAATGGTGTACAGCTGTTGGTTGCCCGCCGTGGGGGCAGCGCAGGCGGCGGCCAGAATGGCGTCCCTGTCCGCCTGGGAAATGGGCTGATCCTCATAGACCCGCACGGATTTGCGGGCGTGCAGCTGTTCCAGAATGGGATTCATACAATAACCTCCAAAGGAATGTGAAGAATGGAAAGAAAACAATATTTGGTGGAGCAGGAAATGACCCTGCTGCCCTTTCTGCTGGCCCATGTGACAGGCAAGAGCCGCAACAGCGTCAAATCCATACTGACCCGTGGTCAGGTACAGGTGGAGGGCAAGACGGTTACCCGCCATGACCATCCCCTGCTTCCAGGGCAAATGGTGACCATTTTGCCCCAGGGGGCAGGCGACAAAAAAGCCCCCTTTCCCATCCTCTATGAAGATGGGCGTATTCTGGTGGTGGAAAAGCCGGCGGGGCTGCTGTCTATGGCCAGTGACAAAGAGAAGCTGCGGACCGCCTACCGGATGGCCACCGATTATGTCCGCAAAACAGACCCACGGCAGCGGGTATTCATTGTCCACCGGCTGGACCGGGACACCTCCGGGGTGCTCCTGTTCGCCAAGGATGAAGAGACCAAACACGCCTTTCAGGACAACTGGGACCGTCTGGTACAGCGCCGGGGCTATCTGGCGGTGGTGGAGGGAATACCGAAAAAACCACAGGATACCATCCGTACCTTACTGCGGGAAAATGCAGCCCATAAGGTATACTCAGTAAAATCCGGAGGGAAAGAGGCGGTAACCCATTATACCACCCTGCGCAGCGGAAGGGAATATGCTCTGCTGGAGGTGGACATTGACACCGGACGAAAAAATCAAATCCGTGCCCATCTCAGCGAACTGGGCTGTCCTGTGGCAGGAGACCGGGACTATGGCGCTGCCACAGATCCCCTGGGCCGTCTCTGCCTCCACGCCCATGAGCTGGTGCTGACCGATCCCTTTGCCGGAGCTGTGCATACCTTCCGGGCAAAGGCGCCCAAGGGCTTTCACAGTCTGACCCGGTGAGGCAACAGCAGGGAACAGGGGAGAAAAAGACAGACAGAGAGGCGGGACAACGGTCCCGTCTCTCTGTCTGGGGAGAAAATCAAAAAGGTTAGCATTAAGCAACGTTACAGCTTGACCACCCAGCTGTGGGGATCGGGCTGGGTACCCCACTGGATGCCGGTCAGGGTGTCGTACAGTTTCTGGGCCAGAGGGCCGATCTTGCCCCCGTTCACCACCACATGCTGCTCTTCCCATCCCATCTCGCCGATGGGAGAGATGACAGCGGCGGTGCCGGTACCCCAGGCCTCTTTCAGGGTGCCGTTGGCCCCCGCTTCAAAAAGCTCCTGAGCGGTGATCAGCCGCTCCTCCACCTTCAGACCCCAGTCCTTCAGCAGCTCCAGGCAGGACTTGCGGGTGATGCCCGGCAGGACAGAGCCGGTGAGCATGGGCGTGACCACTGTATCTCCCAGTAAAAACATCACATTCATAGAGCCTACTTCTTCGATATACTTGCGGTGGACGCCGTCCAGCCACAGTACCTGGGCGTAGCCGTTTTCCTCGGCCCGCTCCCCGGCCCGGATGGAGGCGGCGTAGTTGCCGCCGCACTTGGTATAGCCGGTGCCGCCCTTGACAGCCCGCACATCTTCGCTCTCCACATAGATCTTCACTGGGTTGATCCCTTCGGCATAGTAGGCCCCCACAGGGCAGGTGATGATACAGAAAATATAGTTGTGGGCGGCATGAACCCCCAAAGAAGGGGTGGTGGCAATGATGAAGGGGCGGATATACAGGGAGGTGCCGGGGGCGGAGGGTACCCAGTCGGCCTCCAGACGCACCAGCTGTTCAATGGCGGCAAGGGTGTCCTCCTCAGGCAGCTGGGGAATGCACATCCGTTCACAGGAGGAGTTGATACGCTTTATGTTCTCCATGGGACGGAAGAGCTGGACGGTACCGTCGGGAGAACGGTAGGCCTTCAGACCCTCAAAGACCTCCTGGGCATAGTGAAATACCATGGCGGATGGCTCCAGGGAGATGGGGCCATAGGGAACAATGCGCCCGTCATGCCAGCCCTGACCGGCAGTGTAGTCCATGACAAACATATGGTCGGTAAAAGTTTTGCCAAACACCAGGGTATTGGGATCGGGCTTGTCTTTCAGCACCGCAGCCCGCTGCACGGGATATTCCTTCATGGAAACGGCCTCCTCAAACGGTTGGTTGTGTTTGTGTTCAGTATGCCAGAGATCAACGGGAAAGAATGTAAACCGTGATACAAAAGATATAATTTACACCAATTAGTTCAAGCATCTGGAAGCGGATCTACATGCGGTCTTGTTTTTGTCCTGTAGCTTTGATATAATAACGTGTCATCCTGTAGTTGAAGCGCTTTGGGAGGTTCCTATGCGAAAAAATAAATTATCTTATCTCATAGAGCCAAGCCTGCGGCTGTATTTCATCTGCCTGGTGGTATTCGCCGGGGTGACTGCCTTGTTTTCCATCCCTGTGGCGGTGGTGGAGGCGGCGGTGGTGGTGCTGCTTTACCTCTATTTCCGCCGGTCCAATGCCCAGCGGCAGAAGGAAATTGTCAAGTATATTGAAAAAGTCACCTGCAACATGGATTCGGCTACCAAAGATACCATGGTCAATGCCCCCCTGCCCATGGTGATCTTCCGGCCGGAAAATGACGAAGTCATCTGGTCCAACGACCGCTTCCTCCAGATTACCGGAGAGCGGGAGCATCTCTTTGACACCAAGCTGTCGGTGGCGGTTCCGGATTTTTCCTCCCGCTGGCTGATGGAGGGAAAAAACCAGTGTCCCACCGAGGTGGTCATTGAAGGCCGCCGGTTCCAGGTATTCGGCCATCTGGTGCGTACCACCGACCAGGGAGTGCGGGGCTACCTGGCCACCACCTATTGGGTGGATATCACCGACTTGGCCTCTGTGCGGGATGAGTACTATGCGGCCCGCCCCGTGGTTGCCATTTTGACGGTGGACAACTACGAAGAGCTGATGAAGGGGATTACCGACAACGCCAAGTCGGCCATCCGCAGCGAGATTGACGACCGGCTGGCCCAGTGGGTAGCCCCTGCCCAGGGCGTATTTTGCCGGTATGAGCGGGACCGGTATCTCTTCCTCTTTGAGCAACGGTTTTTAGCCCAGTTCCAGGAGGGGAAATTCTCCATTCTGGATACAGTCCGTCAGGTGTCCAATTCCTCCGGCATCCAGGCTACTCTGTCCATCGGCATTGGCAAGGACGGGGACAGTCTGAGCGATCTCTTTCAGTATGCAGCCCTGTCGGTGGAAATGGCTCTCAGCCGGGGCGGCGATCAGGTGGTCATCAAAAATAAATTTAACTTTGAATTTTACGGCGGACGTACCAAGGAGCTGGAAAAACGCACCAAGGTCAAAAGCCGGGTGATGGCCAATGCCCTGGGTGAGCTGATGGCAGACGCTTCCATGGTCTTTGTGATGGGGCATAAGTTCCCCGATCTGGACTGCATCGGGGCTGCTGCCGGTGTGTGTGCCATGGCCAGAAAAAAGGGAACTCCCGTCCATATTGTGCGGGAGCCGGGGGTCAATCCGGCCAGTGAAATGTGTGACCGGCTGGCCCGGGTACCGGAGTACAAGGATGTATTCCTCTCCCCTCAGGATGCCATTCTGCTGGCCGACTCCAACTGCCTGCTGGTGGTGGTGGATACCAACCGGCCGGAGCAGGTGGTGAGCCAGGAGCTGCTGGAAGCTATCCACAAGGTGGCAGTCATTGACCACCATCGCCGGGCCTCCTCCTATATTGCCGATGCTGCCCTCAATTTCCATGAGCCGTACGCCTCTTCTGCCAGTGAGCTGTCCACCGAGCTGCTGCAATATCTGCTGGAGCCTGCCGACCTGCTGAAAATCGAGGCAGAGGCCCTGCTGGCCGGTATGGTGCTGGACACCAAGCAGTTCACCATGCGTACCGGCAGCCGGACCTTTGAGGCCGCCGCCTTTCTGCGGCGGAGCGGCGCCGACACCGGCGATGTGAAAAAGCTGTTCCAGAATGACCTGGAGGGTACCATTGCCCGCTATGATATCATCCAGACTGCCCGCATTTATAAGGAGGGCATTGCCGTGGCCCGGGTGGATCACACGGTAGGCCGCATTACCGCAGCTCAGGCTGCCGACGAGCTGCTGAACATCTCGGGCATTGATACCTCCTTTGTACTCTTCCCCGATCAGGAGGGACGGGTCATTCTGTCCGCCCGCAGCATGGGGGATGTCAATGTACAGGTGGTACTGGAAAAGCTGGGAGGAGGCGGCAATGCCGCCACAGCCGGCGCTCAGGTGCCTGGGAAGAGTGTGGATGAAGTGACCAGGCTGCTCCTCCAGGCCATTGACCAATATCTGGAGGGTGAATAAGAAAAGGGGCTTCCCCAGGGGAAGCCAAACAGGAAGGAGATTACCACCATGAAAGTAATTTTGCAGCAGGATGTAAAGGGCCAGGGCAAAAAGGGCCAGATGATTGAGGCCAGCGACGGCTACGCCCGCAACTTCCTTTTACCCCGGAAGCTGGCAGTTCCTGCCACTGCTGAGAATATCAATACCATGAAGATGCAGGAGAAGGCCAAAGCTGCCCAGGAGGCCGCAGAAAAGGCGGAGGCCCAGGCCACTGCCGCCAAGCTGAAGGAGCTTTCCGTCAAGGTGGCCGCCAAGGCGGGCAACGGCGGGCGGCTCTTCGGCGCGGTTACCACCAAGGAAATTGCCGATGCCCTCAGCGCCCAGCATGGCATCAGCATCCAGAAAACCAAGATTGTCCAGGAAGAGCCCATTAAAGCCTTCGGTACCTATGAGCTGAAGGTAAAGCTGGGCTACGAGGTCACTGGCACCCTGAAGGTGGTTGTGACCGAACAGTAACCTGGACCTTCCCCCCTCAGGGGGGAAGGTGGCCTGAAAGGCCGGATGAGGGGGAGTGCGTATCTATCGCCCCCTCATCCGTCTCGCTTTGCTCGACAGCTTCCCCACTGAGGGGGGAAGCTCATCTAGGGGAGGTGATGAACATGGCAAGTGAAGAGGAACTGCTGCTGCGGCAGATGCCCCACAGTGTGGAGGCCGAGCAGAGTGTGCTTGGCTCCATGCTCATTGACGCCCGGTGTATTCCCGAGGTGATCGAGGATCTGAAGCCGGAGGACTTTTACCTGCGTACCAACCGGGAGATCTACGAGACCATCTACTCCATGTTCAATTTTTCTCTCACCATTGACCCGGTGACGGTGCTGGATCATATGCGCCAGAACGGGGTGTATGATGAGAATACCTCCCGCAGCTATCTCCTCCAGCTGATGGAGATTACCCCCACGGCAGCCAACATCAAGGAATATGTATCCATCGTCAAGGACAAGGCCCTGCTGCGCCGCATTGCTGAGACGGCGGGAGAGCTGACCGCCCTGATCCAGGAGGGGACAGGTACTGGGCAGGAGGTGCTGGAGGCCGCTGAGCAGCGGATTTACGCCATCCGTCAGGGCCGCTCTTTCCAGGGACTGACCCACATCTCCAGCGTAATCCTCAACGTATATGAGCGGCTCAATGAGCTTGCCCTCAGCAATGCGGCAGTTCCCGGACTGAGTACCGGCCTGCCCGATGTGGATATGGCCATTTCCGGCCTGAACAAATCCGATCTCATTTTACTGGCTGCCCGGCCGGGTATGGGCAAAACCTCTTTTGCGCTGAATATGCTCCTCCATGCGGGGAAATTTTCCGGCAGAACCGTGGTCTTTTTCTCCCTGGAAATGAGCCGGGAACAGCTGGCTATGCGGCTGATTTCAGGCGAGGCCTTTGTGGACAACAAAAAGCTGGTCACCGGCAAGCTGGGGGAGGAGGACTGGTCCAAGATTGCAGCCGCTTCCGCCTCTCTCAATCAGACCCAGATTCTCATTGACGATAACCCCGCCCTGTCGGTGGCCGACATGAATGCCAAGTGCCGCCGGGTGGATAATCTGGGACTGGTGGTCATAGACTACCTTCAGCTGATGACCTCTGCCGGCGGGCCTGCCCGCAACGGGGACAACCGTCAGCAGATTGTGTCCGATATCTCCCGGGCGCTGAAAATCATGGCCAAGGAACTGAATGTGCCGGTGGTCTGCCTGTCCCAGCTGTCCCGTGGCCCGGAGAGCCGCCAGAACAAACGGCCCATGCTGTCCGACCTGCGGGAATCGGGCGCCATCGAACAGGATGCCGACATTGTCATGTTCCTCTACCGGGAGGACTACTACAACGAGGACAGCGAAAACCATAATCTGGCCGAGTGTATCATTGCCAAAAACCGTCATGGCGAGACGGGGACAGTGGAGCTGCAATGGCTCCCCGAGTATACCACCTTCTCGTCCATTGACCGGAGACATTCTGAATATTGACAGGGGCGGGGATGGTCTGATTTACCCGTCACAAAGGAGAACCTATGCTGGAAACTGTCAAGGCCCTGACAAGCGAATATGACATGCTGCCCCAGGGGGAACGGGTGCTGTGCGCCCTCTCCGGCGGCGCTGATTCCATGTGTCTGCTCCACCTGCTGACCCAACTGGGCAGGGAAGAGGGCTTCCACGTCTATGCCGCCCACTATAACCACCACCTGCGGGGGGAGGAGTCGGAGCGGGATGCCGCCTTTGTAGCCCAATGGTGTGAGCAGCACCATATCCCCTGCACCATTGGGGAGGGGGATGTGGCAGGCCAGGCCGCCCAGCTGGGCCAGGGGGTAGAGGAGACCGCCCGGCATATGCGGTATGCCTTTTTGGAGGACACCGCCCGGCGGCTGGGGTGCAGCCGGATTGCCACCGCCCACAATGCCGATGATAATCTGGAGACGCTGCTGCTCCATCTGACCCGGGGGGCCGGGCTCCATGGTCTGGCTGGCATCCCTCCAAGGCGGGGAGCTATCGTACGCCCTCTGCTCACCACCTCCCGGGAGGAGATTGGGGCCTATCTGGAGCGGCATGGCATTGCGCATGTGGAGGACAGCACCAACACCGATGAGGGCTATGCCCGCAACAAGCTGCGCAGCCAGGTGGTGCCGGTGCTGCGGCAGCTCAATCCCAGAGTCATTGAGCGCTCTGCCGAGACCATGGCCTATCTCCGGGCAGACAACGACTTTCTCAACGCCCAGGCGGCTATGGCATGCAGCCATGCCCGGTGGGCGGAGGATGACCTGGTGATTGAAGCCCGGTACATTGCTGACCTGCCCGCCGCCATTGCCCCACGGGCGGTGCGCCGGCTGATGGAACTGACGGGGGACGGCAATACCGACTGTTCTGCCGCCCATCTGAAGGCAGTGGCGGAACTGGCCCGGGGAGAGGACCCTTCGGCAGTGGTCTTTCTGCCCAATGGACGGCTGGCCCAGCGGGTGTACCAGGAACTGCTCATCACCACCCAGCAAGCCCCTGCCGCTCTGGAGACTACCCCCTTGGTGCTGGAGGGAGACACCGCCCCGGCAGGGACCGAATGGCGGTGCAGCTGCCGGACGGTCATCTGTCCTCTCCCGGAGGAGCGCAGGGAGGGGGCCTGTTACCTCAACCCGGAACAGACTGAGGGCGTTCCGGTGCTGCGGCAGCGGCAGACCGGGGATGAGCTGGCCCTGCCCGGACGGGATACCAAAACCCTGAAAAAGCTGATGATTGAACATAAAATCCCACGGCGGGACCGGGAGCGTATTCCGGTACTGGCTGATGAGGGAGGGGTGCTGGCGGTGGCCGGCTTCGGACCCCACAGAGCACGGATGGCCTCTCCCGGACAACCGGCCTGGGAGGTTGTATTTTGGAAGGAAAGGTAGAGAACTATGGAACATATGCTGGACAAAGATGTGGAGCGGGTCCTCTTTTCCGAAGAGGAGCTGAAAAACCGGGTGGCGGAAATCGCCGCCCAGATTGACCGGGATTATGCTGATAAGCAGCCTTTGCTCATCAGTGTGCTGCGTGGCTCCTTTGTGTTTATGGCCGATCTGGTGCGGCAGATCCATGTACCCTGTACGGTGGATTTTATGGCGGTCTCCTCCTACGGAGCGGGTACCTCCAGCTCCGGCCAGGTAAAGATCATCAAGGATCTCTCCGAGCAGATTGAGGGCAGGGACCTGATTGTGGTGGAGGATATTCTGGACAGCGGCAATACCCTCAGCTATCTGCTCCAGCTGCTCCAGGCCAGAAAGCCCGCCTCGGTACAGCTGTGTACCCTGCTGGATAAGCCCTCCCGCCGGGTGAAGGAGGTGGAGGTGGCCTACTCCGGATTCTCCATTCCCGACTACTTTGTGGTGGGCTACGGCCTGGATTATGCGGAAAAGTACCGCAATCTGCCCTACATTGGTGTGCTGAAGCCCTCCGTATACGGCGGAGTGTAAGGCAAATCTACCTGGAAAGGACGTGTCCGCCCCTTGAAACGCAACGGAAGCCTGCGGGATGTAGGCTTTTATCTTCTCATTGCCATTCTGCTCATCGTGTCCATCTTTGTACTTCGGGGGGGCATGGGACAGGAGGACCAGGTCACATATGGCCAAATCCGGCGCCTGCTGGAGGAACAGCAGGTCACCCAGGTGCAGCTGGAGGACAATACCGTTACCCTCCGGCTGAAGGAGCCGCTGGGAGGCAAGAGTACCATCACCTATCAGGTGGCCGATCCCCAGTGGTTTTATGAGGACTTCAACCGTCTGATTGTGGATCAGAAGCGCCAGGGCATCATTACGGATTACGACTACCCTGCCGGATTTGAACTGCCCCTGTGGATGAGCTATCTGCCCTGGATTGCCGTGCTGGTAGTGTTTGGTGTGCTGTGGTATGTGATGTTTCTGCGGCAGACCGGCGGCGGAACGGGAGGGGCTGCCGACCGCACCGCCCGGTTTGGCCGCGCCCGTACCCGCACCGGCGCAGATGAGCAGAAAAAGGTTACCTTTGACGACGTGGCCGGGGCCGAGGAGGAAAAGGAAGAGCTGCGGGAAATTGTGGAGTTTCTCAAGGATCCCCGGCGGTTTCTGGATCTGGGCGCCCGTATTCCCAAAGGTGTGCTGCTGGTAGGTCCCCCAGGCACCGGCAAAACCCTGCTGGCCAAAGCGGTGGCAGGGGAGGCAGGGGTACACTTTTTATCCATCTCCGGCTCCGACTTTGTGGAGCTGTATGTGGGTGTGGGCGCCTCCCGTGTGCGGGATCTCTTTGACCAGGCCAAGAAAAATGCCCCCGCCATTGTGTTCATTGACGAGATTGACGCCGTAGGCCGCCAGAGAGGCGCCGGCCTGGGCGGCGGTCACGATGAGCGGGAGCAGACTCTGAACCAGCTACTGGTAGAGATGGACGGCTTTGGCAATAACGAGGGCGTGGTGGTGATGGCGGCCACCAACCGCCAGGATATTCTGGACCCTGCCCTGCTGCGGCCCGGCCGCTTTGACCGGCAGGTATATGTGGGCCACCCCGACATCAAGGGACGGGAGGCCATTCTGCGGGTTCACACCCGCAACAAGCCCCTGGGAGACGATGTCTCCCTGGCGGAGCTGGCCAAAGGGACCGGCGGATTTACCGGCGCAGACCTGGAAAACCTCACCAACGAAGCTGCGCTGCTGGCTGCCCGGCGCAAACACCACTTTATTGGTATGGAAGAGCTGAATGAGGCGGTGATTAAGGTCATTGCCGGACCGGAGAAGAAGAGCCGGGCGGTCATCCAGCGGGAGCGCAAGCTGACCGCCTATCATGAGGCAGGCCACGCCATTGTGATCCATGATCTGGAAACCCAGGACCCCGTCCATCAGATTACCATTATCCCCCGGGGGATGGCAGGCGGCATGACCATTTCCCTTCCCCAGGAGGATGTGAACTTCCAGTCCAGACGGCAGCTGGCCGAGCGCATTGCCGTCTGCCTGGGCGGACGGGCTGCGGAAGAGCTGGCCCTGGGGGATATCTCCACCGGTGCCGGCAACGATTTGCAAAAGGCCAGCGCCATTGCCCGCAATATGGTGACCCGCTATGGCATGAGCGACCGGATGGGCAATGTGGTGTTTGATTCCGGTCATGACGAGGTGTTTATCGGCCGCTCTATGGCCCAGACCAAGAACTATTCTGAATCGGTGGCTTCCCTGATCGACCAGGAAATCAAGGGACTGATTGACACCGCCTATGCCCATTGCCTGGAGATCCTCTCCAGCCGACGCAGAGAGCTGGATTTTGTGGCCCGCTATCTGCTGGAATATGAGAACATGGACGCCGCCACCTTTGAGTTGGTCTTTACCAATCCTGCCGCCATCCGGCCCCCAGCCGCCTATCAGGCGGTGGAGGCCCAGGAAGAGGAGGAGCAGGAGGAGGCCCCCTGACCATATGCAAAGCAAAAGCAGCCGGAGAGAAGCCTATATGCTTCCGCTCCGGCTGCTTTTTTGCCTGTGGGTGGGGGAAAGGGGGGAGAGAAGAACGCGATCAGCGTGCCAGGGCCTGGCCCAGTTCCCGGCAGGCCTGGGCGGAATCCCCTTCGGGAGCGCCGCAGGCAATGACTGGCTCTGCCGCCAGCTGGCACCCCAAACCTTCGCACTCCTCGGCCCAGGTACGCATCCATTCACCGTCTCCCCAGCCGTAGGAGCCGAACAGACCAAGGGGTTTCCCAGCCAGAGTGTTTTTGACGGCAGAAAACATAGGCTCAAATTCTCCTTCCTCCAGCTGCTCTGCACCCATGGAAGGACAGCCAAAGGCGATGGCGTCATACTGATGCACCATATCCGGTGTAAACAGGGCGGACGGGAGCAGATCGGCCTGCCCGCCTGCGGCGGCAATGCCTTCCTCCACCAGCTTGGCCATAGCTTCCGTGTTTCCAGTGCCGCTCCAATAGACTACTGCAATCTTACCCATGTACAATCATCCTTTCCTTGGTTGCTGTTTTGGTAATTAGTTACGACTAACTGCTTGGGATTTATTTTGGTTAGCATTAACTAACCAAAATAAATCTACCACAGGGAAGGCGGCTTGTCAAGAGGATTTCTCTTCCGTCAGGGCGGGAGAACTGTCCAGGGGCAGACCGGTCAGGTATCGTCTGGCCAGATCAAAGCCATGGCTGGCGGCTATGTGCCGGATGCGTTCCCGGCCCATAGACAAGTGGATTTGGCGTACCCAGGTGTCCTCCGGTGTGGCAAGGGCAATATAGACCAGCCCCACCGGATTGCCCCGGTCATCCGGATCGGGACCGGCCACGCCGGTGGTGGCGATGGCCAGATCACAGCCCAGAACCTGTCTGGCCTGCTGGGCCATGGCCCGGGCCACCGGCTGGGAAACTGCTCCGTATTCCTCCAGCAGCCCTGGATCTACCCCCAGAAGGGTATGCTTCAGGGTGGTGGCATAGCTGACCACGCCGCCCCGGAATACGGCAGAGGAGCCGGCCAGATCGGTTATCCGCTTGGCCACCAGGCCGCCGGTACAGCTCTCGGCACAGCCCAGGGTAAGGCCCTTTTCTTTCAGCAGGGCAAATACCACGCTCTCCAGAGAGGGGACGTCCACGCCATAGACCAGGGGACCAAAGTGGGTACGCAGATGGGCTTCAACCGGTTCAATGAGGGCCAGGGCAGCGGCGGGGCTGTCCCCCTTGGCCGTGATGCGCAGCTCGCACTCTCCCTCCTTGGCGTAGGGGGCCAGCGTGGGGTTGGTCATGGCGTTCATGGTTTCCCGCAGCTGAGCCTCCATGGTGGACTCACCGATGCCGAACAGCTTCAGGGTACGGGACACAATGGCCCCCTCTGCCAGCCGCTCCAGATAGGGGAGCACCCGGTGGGTGAACATGGCGCTGCACTCTCTGGGGGGGCCGGGCAGCATGATCACATGGGTACCGTCCACCTTAAAGGCCACTCCGGGGGCAGTACCCCAGTCGTTGTCCAGCACAATGCACCCATCGGGCAGCATGGCCTGCTGGTAGTTGTTTTCGGTCATGGGATGGTTGCTGTGAAAGCGCTGGAAGTAGGCCTCGATGCGGCGGGCGGATGGCGCATGAAAAACCAGCTGCTTGCCAAAGCAATCGGCCAGAACCGTTTTGGTCAGGTCATCACAGGTAGGACCCAATCCTCCGGTGGTAATGATAATGTCGGCCCGGCTGCGGGCCAGTTCCACAGCAGCCCGCAGCCGCTGGGGATTGTCTCCCACCACCGTGTGGTAAAAGACATTGATGCCCAGAGCGGACAGGCCCCGGGACAGCATCTGGGCGTCGGTATTGGCAATGTTGCCCAAGAGCAACTCGGTGCCAACGGCTATCAATTCTGCGGTATGAGACACAAAAAACCTCCTTTGACAGGAAAAACAGTCCTTGCAATTTCATAGAAAACCAGTATAATTAAAAAACAGGAATTGGAAGTGAGTGTGATAGAAATGATACACAAGCTGCTGCCCTGGAATCAGGAACTGGAAACCGGGATTCAGGTAGTGGACGAGCAGCATCTGGAATTTTTCAAACGGCTCAATACCTTCATCCTGCGGGTGAAGGGGGGACAGATCAGCGGCGCCAAGGCTGCAGCCGACCAGATGGACTATCTGAGTTACTATATTATGATGCACTTCAATACAGAAGAGGGATATATGGTGCAGTGCAACGATGTTAAATACCGGGAGCACCAGGCAGAGCACAAGCACCTGATTTTTGAAGTCAAAGCCCTGTCTGCCCGGCTGAAAGCGGGTGTCTCAGAGGAGGTGGTAGAGGACCTGTTTGCGCTGCTGAGTCAATGGGTTCACCAGCATATTCTGACCTGGGATGTGGAATTTGCAGCCCGGTACCGGGCGTGGGAGATGGAGCATCAGCCCACCTGAATACGCTGGATGCCCTCCACGGCGGCCTTGACCAGCCCCGCAACATCCAGGCTGGCCTCGGCAGCTTCCAGCTCCCCCAGAACAGGACGCAGCCGGGGGTGCCGGGGGGTGAACACGGTGCAGCAGTCCTCATAGGGCAGGATGGAGGTTTCAAAGGTGTTGATCTTCCGGGCAATGCGGACAATCTCCTCCTTGTCCATACCCACCACAGGCCGGAGGATGGGGAGAGAACAGACTGCCGTTGTGGCCCGCATGGCTTCCATGGTCTGGCTGGCCACCTGGCCCAGACATTCGCCGGTGACAATGGCTCCGGCACCGCACCGGGCGGCTACCGCCTCGGCAATGCGCATCATAAACCGGCGCATCAGGACGGTGAACAGCTCTTCGGGACAGCTGCGGCGCAGCTCTTCCTGAATGGTGGTAAAGGGGACCACATGGACGGTAAGCCGTCCGCACCAGGGGGTGAGGAGCTTGGCCAGGTCCAGTACCTTCTGCTTGGCCTCCTCAGAGGTATAGGGATAGGAAAAGAAGTGTACCATCTCCAGGGCGATGCCCCGCTTGGCAATCATCCAGGAGGCCACCGGGGAATCAATTCCGCCGGACAGCAGGCTTACCGCCCGGCCTCCAACCCCAACCGGCAGCCCGCCGGCGCCCGGTTCCGGGTCGGCGTGGACATAGGCGGCATAGTCCCGTACCTCCAGGTAGACGGTCAGCTCCGGGTGGTGGACATCCACCTTCAGGTTGGGATACCGTTCGTCCAGCTCACCCCCCACATACTGGGATAGCTGGATGGAGGTCATGGGGAAGGATTTGTCCGCCCGCTTGGACTCCACCTTAAAGGTTCTGGCAGCCGCCAGCTTGTCCCCCAGGTACTCGATGGCGGTAGCCAGCATGGCGTCCTTGTCCTTCTCACAGGCCCTGGCCCGGCTCAGCCCCACCACACCAAACAGCCTGGTCATGGCCTCCCAGGCCCCGTCCAGGTCGCAGGCGTCGTTTTTCGGCTCCACATACATGGTGGACTGTTTGGTATATACTTTAAAATCGCCGTGGGCCTTGAGACGGCGGCGGGCATTGGCAATGAGCCGGTCCTCAAAGGTGCGGCGGTTGAGGCCCTTCAGGACCAGCTCGCCCAGCTTCAGCAGAATGATTTCGTTCAATGGAATATCTCCTTTATGGTTTTGTGACGGGCGGCAGAAAAGCCGCCCTGATTTTTTGATGTCTACCGGCGGAACATGGCGCTCTCCCGGTATTGGATGGCCTCGGCCAGATGGTCTACGGCGATGGAGGCCGCTCCGTCCAGATCGGCAATGGTGCGGGCTACCCGCAAGATGCGGTCATAGCTGCGGGCGGTCAGCCCCAGCCGGTCAAAAGCCCCTTTGACTAGGGCAGTTCCCGCCTGGTCCAGCGTACAGTAAGCGGCCAGTTCCTTTTGCCCCATGTGGGCGTTGCAGTCCGGACCGTCAGGTCCAAAGCGGGCGGTCTGGATGGCCCGGGCCGCATTGACTCTGGCCCGGACAGCGGCCGATGGTTCTGCCTGGGGCCGCTGGGACAGCTGTTCAAAGTCCAGAGGGGGGACCTCCACATACAGGTCGATGCGGTCCAGCAGAGGGCCGGACAGACGGCCCAGATACTTGTCCACCTCACGCTCTGTGCAGCGGCAGCGGCTGGAGTAGCCAAACCATCCGCATTTGCAGGGGTTCATGGCACACACCAGCATAAACCGGGCGGGGAAAACTGCCGTCCCTGCCACCCGGCTGATCTGTACCTGCCCGTCCTCCAGAGGCTGCCGCAGGGTTTCCAGCACTTCTTTAGAAAACTCAGGGGCTTCATCCAGAAAGAGCACCCCGTTATGGGCCAGGGAGATCTCTCCCGGCCGGGGGCTGGAGCCGCCCCCCGCCATCCCCATGGCAGACACCGTATGGTGGGGCGCCCGGAAGGGCCGCTGGGTGAGCAGAGGCTGGGCGGCGCTGGTCAGTCCCATGACGGAATGCACTTCGGTACACTCCAACGCCTCCCGTCGGGTCATGTCCGGCAGGATAGAGGGCAGACGGCGGGCCAGCATGGACTTGCCTGATCCCGGCGGACCTACCATGGCCAGATGATGCCCTCCGGCGGCGGCAATCTCCAGCGCCCGTTTTCCGTTTTCCTGGCCCTTCACGTCGGCAAAGTCGGGGGCGGCCAGGGTGTGCGGCCCCGGAGTCCAGGGCTGGGCAGGGGGGATGGGGAGCTCCCGCCGCAGGTGGGCCACCAGCTGGGCCACACTTTCCACCGGAAAAATGGTAAGCCCTTCGGCTAACGTGGCTTCCGCGGCAGAGGAGGCGGGGACATACAGCGTCCCGATGCCTGCCCTCCGGGCCGCCAGGGCCATGGGCAGCATACCGGGGATGGGCCGCAGCTTGCCCGACAGGGACAGCTCTCCCACAAAGGCACTGTCCGGGTCGGGGGGCGGCAGCTGCTCCCCTGCTGTCAGGATACCCACCAGGATGGGCAGATCGTAGATGGTACCCCCCTTTCTCCGGTCGGCGGGGGCCAGATTGACCGTAATACGGGAGACAGGGAAGGAAAAGCCGCAGTTTTTGATGGCAGCCCGCACCCGATCCCGGGCCTCTTTGACCGCCGTATCGGGCAGCCCTACAATTTCAAAGGCGGGCAGCCCGTTTGACAGGTCGCACTCTGCCCGCACCTCATAGCCGGAGATGCCAGTCAACCCCAGAGAGCGGATTTCACGAAGCATGGCCCATACCTCCTTCTATTCCATACCACAATTTAATCATTATAGCATAAACCGGTGGGACTGCAAAGGGCGGACAGAGGAAAACAGGAGGGAACGGAGCGGAATCTGTCCGTACTGAGCCGTCTAGTACGGCAGGTTCAAGGAAAATACTACCAGTACACATTTTGAGGGGGAAAAAGCCGGAAAAGCGGGTACAATCCCCGGAACTTGGGTATAAGAAGAAAATTGAAAAGATAAGTAAGATTTGATTTACAAACCGGTTGGATGGTGTTACAATGAAGGCGCTCCGAAAAAAATTTTCGGCAAGCTGTAAAAAAGCCAGGGTAATGGGAATCTGGCTCGGGCGTGCAGGACAGACGGAGAGAGATTCCCATTGCCCTGGAATTACGAACAAGGAGGAATCGTTTCAATGGCGAGAAAGCTGAAATCCATGGACGGTAATACCGCAGCCGCCCACGTATCCTACGCTTTCACTGAGGTTGCAGGCATTTACCCCATCACCCCCTCCAGCCCCATGGCCGACAATGTAGATCAGTGGGCCGCTCAGGGCCGGAAAAATATTTTCGGCACCACCGTCAATGTGGTAGAGATGCAGTCTGAGGCCGGTGCCGCCGGTACCGTCCACGGCTCTCTGGCCGCCGGCGCCCTGACCACTACTTACACCGCTTCTCAGGGCCTGCTGCTGATGATCCCCAACATGTACAAGCTGGCCGGTGAGCTGATGCCCACCGTGTTCCATGTGTCCGCCCGTACCGTGGCTGCCCACGCCCTGAACATCTTCGGCGATCACTCTGACGTCATGGCCTGCCGCCAGACCGGCTTTGCCATGCTGTGTGAGTCCAATCCCCAGGAGGTTATGGACCTGGGCGCTGTGGCCCACCTGGCCGCCATTGAGGGCCGTGTCCCCTTCATCAACTTCTTCGACGGCTTCCGTACCTCCCACGAGATCCAGAAGATCGCCATCTGGGACTATGACGATCTGAAGGAAATGGTGGACATGGACGCCGTGGACGCCTTCCGCAAGCGCGCCCTCAATCCTGAGCACCCTGTGATGCGCGGTTCCCACGAGAACGGCGACATCTTCTTCCAGCACCGTGAGGCCGCCAACAAGTACTACGACGCCGTTCCCGGCATTGTCGAGGAATACATGGGCAAGGTCAACGCCAAGCTGGGTACCAACTATCAGCTGTTCAACTACTACGGCGCTCCCGATGCCGACCGGGTCATTGTGGCCATGGGTTCCATCTGCGACGTGGCCGAGGAAGTCATTGACTACCTGAACGCCCACGGCGAGAAGGTGGGTCTGGTGAAGGTCCGCCTGTACCGGCCCTTCCGTGCCGACAAGCTGCTGGAGGCCATTCCCGCCACCGCCACCAAGATTGCCGTTCTGGACCGCACCAAGGAGCCCGGCGCTCTGGGCGATCCTCTCTACCTGGATGTGGTTACCGCCTTTGCCAACGCC
>CALWOK010000078.1 GCA_944383125.1 uncultured Flavonifractor sp. | reverse complement strand
GTCCACCCCCAGAGCGCTGAGGCCTTTATTGCCCGGGGCGGCAGAATTCCCGCCCCCATGCAAAGTCTGAAAAACTGAGCAAAGGCCGCCTGAGGGCGGCCTTTTTTCAAGGAGGTATTGTTTATGCCCACCTTCCGTTCCGCTTGTCCCTACGACTGCCCGGAGGGCTGTTCCCTGCTGGTGGAAACCGATGGAACACAAGTGACTGCCATAACCGGCGACCCTGCCAACCCGCTTACACAGGGCTGGGTGTGCGGGAAAATGCGCCGTCTGCCCGAGGCCATTTACAGCCCCAACCGGATTCTCACGCCCCTGCGCCGCACCGGCCCCAAGGGAGCGGGAGTATTTGAAGCAATTTCCTGGGAAACCGCCGTGGAGGAAATTGCCGCCCGGTGGAAGGCCCTCATTGCCCGATATGGTGCGGAAACCATTCTGCCCTACTCCTATGCCGGCACCATGGGTGCGGTGCAGCGCAACTGCGGCGAGGGCTTTTTCCATGCCCTGGGGGCCAGCCGTCTGGTGCGTACCCTGTGCAGCTCGGGCAAGTCTGCCGGATGGGAATCTGTTATGGGGAGTTCCTGCGACCTCTCCCCCTGGGATGTGGCCCACAGCGATTTGATTCTGCTGTGGTCTGCCAACCTGTCCGCCACCCGTGCTCACCTGGTTCCCGTGGTGCGGCAGGCCAAAGAGCGGGGGGCAAGGGTGATTCTGCTGGATGTATACGAAAATCCCTCCGCCTCCCTGACCCGGGAACGGATTCTGCTCCAGCCGGGCAGCGACGGGGCTTTGGCCCTGTCCATGCTCCAGGTGCTGGAGCAGGAGGGGCTGACCGACCAGGCATACCTGTCCTCCCATGTCTCTGGCTGGGAGGAATTGCGGGCCGGCCTGAACCGCTGGACGCCGGAGGCCACCCAGGCCATCACCGGCCTGGAGCCGGAGAGGGTGCGGGAGCTGGCCCGGGCCTACGGCAAGGCCCAGGCCCCCTGCATTGTGCTGGGCAGCGGCTTTTCCCGCTACGGCAACGGCGGCGAGGCCACCCGGGCCATTGCCGCCCTGCCCGCCGCCGTGGGAGCATGGGCCAAGCGGGACGGCGGCACCTATGGGGTATGCTCCTCCCCCAATCTGGTGGACAAGTCTCTGGTAAAGCTGCCCCATCTGGCGGGAGATACCCAGCAGGTCAACATCAATCAGCTGGGGCCTGCCCTGGCGGGAGAGGGGGTAACAACCCCCATCCACAGCCTGTATGTCTACCACTCCAACCCGGCGGCTGTCACCTCAGACCAGAATGCTATCCTCAGGGGGCTGGCCCGGGAGGAGCTGTTTACCGTAGTGCATGAGCGCTATCTGACCGATACCGCCCGCTATGCCGACCTGATTCTCCCCGCCCCCTATATGGTGGAGGAGTGCGACCTGTATACCCCCTACGGCTACCGGCAGATTCAGTATGTGGAGCCGGTGGCGGCTCCGCCGGGAGAGGTCAAAAGCAACTGGGAGGTCTTTTCCCTGCTGGCCCGGGCCATGGGGCTGGAGCAGCCCCACTTCTCCCGTACCCCCCAGGCGCTGTGCCGGGAGATGGTGGAAGGCAGCACCGTCCTGACCCCAGCGGAAAAGGCAAAGGTGCTGGCAGGCGAACCGGTGGTGCTGGACACCCCCTTCCCCCTGCCCATTGAGACGGCAGACGGAAAGATTCACCTGTCCGACCCCGCTCCCATTACCTGGTATCCGCCCCACGGCGGACCGGAGCCGTTCCGGCTGGTGTGCGCACCGGCCATACACACCCTCAACTCCTCCTTCAATGAGAGTGCCACCCTGGGCAGGCTCCGGGGAACCATGGCAGTGCGGATGAATGAAGGGGATGCCGCCCGGCTGGGGCTGGGCCAGGGAGATCGGGTGCGCTGCTCCAATGAGCTGGGAGAGATGACCTGCACTCTGGCGCTGGACCGGGCGGTGGCCCCCGGTACTGTGGTGGCGGAGGGGGTTTATCCCGGCAAAAACACCGTCAACGCCCTCACCCATGCCCGCCTGTCCGATCTGGGGGAAGCCACCACCATGAACGACAATACGGTACAGATTACCCGTGCATAAAAAACACCCACCGGTTCAGGAAAACCGGTGGGTGTTTTTTAAATTCAATATTTGTCGGCAGGACCCATGGCAGCGTGGAAGCGCTCTCTTACAGCATCATAATCCTGCTGGGCCTCATAGGGGTGCTCCTGAGGTCCAGGGTCGGGGGAGACGGAAGGCTCTGGAGCCGGGGCGGCAGAGGTATCCCAGCTGTCCAGCAGACGGAACTGGGCCACCTGGCTCTGCATGGAGCTGGCCTGACCAGCCAGCTCCACGCTGGCGGCGGCGCTCTCCTCTGCGGTGGCCGAGTTGGTCTGTACCACGTTGGAAATCTGGTCCACGCCGGTGGAGATCTCCTCCAGCCGGTGGGCCTGCTCCCGGTAGGCCTCGGCAATCTGGGCAATGGCGTCCACAATCCGGTCGGTGGAGGCGGCCACGGCCGCCAGGTTCTGGGCGGTATCGGTGGCGATGGCCTCACCCTCGTTGACCGCCTGGATGGAGTGGGCAATCAGCTCGCTGGTCTCCTTGGCGGCGTCGGCGCTCTTGGCAGCCAGGGAGCGCACTTCATCGGCTACCACCGCAAAGCCCTTGCCGGCATTGCCTGCCCGGGCGGCCTCCACGGCGGCATTCAGGGCCAGAATGTTGGTCTGGAAGGCGATGTCGTCAATGGTCTTGATGATCTTGCCGATGGCGTTGGACTGGCGGGTGATATCGGACATGGCCTGCATCATGGACTCCATCTGATGGTTGCTGTTGTCCATCTGGCATTTGATCTGCTCCAGGCTGTGGCTCATCTCCACCGCTTTGCCGGCGCCCTCGTTGGCCTGGGCGTTGAGATCCTGCACAGCGGCCGACAGCTCCTGGACGGAGGAGGCCTGCTGGGTGGCGCCCTGGGCCAGGGCCTGGGCGCCGCTGGCAATCTGGTCGGCCCCCATGTTCACCTGGAGGGCGGACTGGGTAATGCCGGACAGGGTGGCGGACATATTCTGCTGGATGCTCAGCAGGGCGGTTTTCAGCCGGGCGAAATCACCCTGATAGTCATGCTGGAGCTGGAAGACCAGATTGCCCTCCCCCATCTGCTCCAGTACCTGGGAAAGCTCATTGATGTAGGCAATGTAGGTTTTCAGCCGTTCCACAATGCGCAGGGTGGAGCGGCCCACCTGGCTGATTTCATCCCGGCCCCGGACGGAGTACTCCACCTCCAGCTTGCCGTCGGCCAGCTGGTCTGTCACCACGCACAGCCGCTTCAGCGGGCGGGTCAGGGAGATGGCCAG
>CALWOK010000077.1 GCA_944383125.1 uncultured Flavonifractor sp. | reverse complement strand
CTATGGTGCCTGAGATTATGATCCCCCTGGTGGGTGAGGTCAAGGAGCTGAAGTATGTCAAGGATGTGGTGGTCAAGACGGCCGACGCACTGATTGCCGCCTCCGGGGTGGATATGAAGTATGAGGTGGGCACCATGATTGAAATTCCCCGTGCCGCCCTCACCGCCGACGAGATTGCCAAGGAGGCCCAGTTCTTCTCCTTTGGCACCAACGATCTGACCCAGATGACCTTCGGCTTCAGCCGGGATGATGCGGGTAAATTCCTCAACTACTATTACGACAAAAAAATCTATGAATCCGACCCCTTTGCCCATCTGGACCAGAACGGCGTGGGCAAGCTGGTGGATATGGCGGTTAAGCTGGGCAAGCAGACCCGGCCCGACATGCACCTGGGGATTTGCGGCGAACATGGCGGCGACCCCACCAGCGTGGAGTTCTGCCATAAGGTAGGCCTGGACTATGTATCCTGCTCCCCCTACCGGGTACCCATTGCCCGTCTGGCCGCCGCACAGGCTGCCATAAAACAACCCAGAGCGTAAGAGATCAAGTATATTGTTCTGAAAACGCTGGGAAATAGGGCAAAAACCAACTAAAACCCGAAAATGGAGCGTGTCATAAGAATGGAGAGTTCTTATGAACACGCTCCATTTTTGTGTTTTGGAACAAAATTGTTACACATTATTGCACGCGTGCAAAATAGAGTTGACAAAATTGCACGCGCGTGATATTGTGTTATAAAAGGGGTGAGTGATTATATGAAGTCTGCAATTCCAGAGCGTGAAACCTTGGAAATTGAGTTCAAAAGCGATCTAAAAAAGTTGCCAGATAATGATATTGTGGATGCCGTGGTAGCCTTTGCGAACACCATCGGCGGCACCATCTATCTTGGTGTGGAAAATGACGGAACTGTAACCGGGCTTCATAAAGCCCACCGGGATTATACCCAACTGGCGGCATACATTGCTAACAAGACGGTCCCGCCTGTATCGGTGCGTGTGGAACTGTTGGAAGAAACACTGCCTGTCTTGGCAATTTATGTTCCCAAATGCCGAAGCATCATCGCATCCTCTGTGGGGAAAATCCAGCGGCGGCGAATTAAGGCGGATGGAACGCCTGAAAATGTCCCAATGTATCCCTTCGAAATCAACACCCGATTGAGTGAACTGTCGCTGCTGGACTTTTCGGCGCAGCCTGTCCCCGGCGCAGGCTATCAGGATCTGGATCCATTGGAGCGTGAACGCCTGCGACGCATCATTTTGTCTTATAACGGCGAAAAATATCTGTTGGAGCTGCCTGACGACGAGTTAGACAAGGCTCTACAGCTGGTTGTAACTGTCGGAGATCAGCTTGTTCCCACGTATACCGGTATGCTTTTGATCGGCAAGCAGGAGAAATTGCGGGAATATATGCCCACCGCAGAGTCTGCTTTCTTAATGATGAACGGCACCGAAGTCAGTACAAATGAAACCTTCTATCTCCCCCTGCTGTCTGCCATTGAACGTCTGCTGGATTTTGTGAACGCCAGAAACCCCGAACAGGAGATGGAAATGGGAATGTTCCGGATTTCCATTCCGGAGTTTGATAAACGCGCGGTGCGTGAAGCAGTCATAAACGCTTTTTCTCATCGGGATTACACAAGACTGGGCCGAGTCCTTGTTCGCATGGACACGGATGGTCTTACGATCACCAATCCCGGAGGATTTATCGAAGGCGTTACCATACAAAATATTCTGAATGTGGAGCCTCACGGCCGAAATCCCGTATTGGCTGATGCACTCAAACGCATCGGCCTCGCTGAACGGTCTGGACGTGGTGTGGATCGGATCTATGAAGGCTCCTTGCGTTATGGCCGTGATCTGCCTGATTATTCGGAAACCTCTTCCACCAGCGTCACTCTTTTCATTCCCAGAGGTATGCCGGACAAGCATTTAGTGTCTCTGATTTCTGAACAACAAAAACGCACCGGTGTTCCTGTCCCGCTGAATGCACTGCTTGCGCTGAACTTGCTGCGCCAGGCTCGCCGTATGACTGCCGCTGAGATCAGCAGTGAAGCCCATATTGCAGAATCAAAAATGCGGGCAACCCTTGAGTATCTGACCGAAACAGGCCTGATTGAGGCCATTGGCACCGGACGGGGCAGGGCTTATATTTTGAGCGCAAAGTCCTATCAAGATCCAGTCAAATATGTTCGCCAAACGGATATTGACCAACTGCGGTATCCCGAGTTGGTTGTGAAATTGGCCAGACAAAAAAGCCCGATTTCCAGAAAAGATGTCATTGCGCTGCTCCATATTTCTCCATCCCAGGCATACCGGCTTTTAAAAAAAATGACGGAGGATGGAACTTTGATTCAGCAAGGCAATACCAGAGGAGCTCACTATATGATAAGTGAGTGAGTTTTTGGGGATTGGTTTGGTCCGGCGTATGCAGCTTCCATGCTCACGGCTATCCCAAATTTGGCTAATTCCTGGACGTACGACACGCAGAATGGTATGATCTCACCTCGCTGTAATTTGTTTGCCGCCGCCCAGGCTGCAATTCATCATCCGAGACAATAATTCTGTTTCTGGCATACAGGGCAAAAAGAACCGCTGCCCCAGCGCATGATGAGCTGGGGCAGCGCAGTGTGTAAAAAGGTACGGAGAACCTCCAAAGCGGCGGTTCTCTGTACCTTTTTCATTCTTCTCCTTCGTTTGAATCTGTCCCTCCAATGCAGCGGCGGATGCGCTATGACTGGCCTGCCATCATATGGTAATAGGTCTGATAGCCATAATGCTGCCGCAGCTCAAGAGTGCGGCCATGGCGATATGTATATAAAGGCGGCAGGGGGACGCCATTGAACAAATTGGATTTTACCATGGAATAGGTGGCGGTATCCCGAAAATACAGAATGTCTCCTACCTGCAATGGGGCGGAAAAGGTATATTTTCCAAACAGATCCCCGCTGTAGCAGGTGGGGCCGGCCAGCATATATTCATAGGTGCAGTTGGGACCGTCGGCGCCCACAATATCCCGTTCCCATCCCCGGTAGGGTGCATCCGGGAAGTGGCAAACTGCGGAAGAGTCCAAAATGGCCGTTGGCATACCGTTGTCCACAAGGTCCACAACAGTGGTGGCAAAGTATCCGGCATCCACAAAAATGCCCTCGCATGGCTCGAGGTACAGCTCCAGATCGTACCGGCGGTGGAGCTTGTTGAGGCATGCAACCGCCCGCTTGCGGTCATAGGCGTCGTGGCACAGCAGCTGGCCGCCTCCCAGGTTCAGCCACCGGCAGCGTCGCAGGATGGCGTCCCAGTGGGTTATGAGATGGTCCACCGTCTGCTCCAGCATATCGGCGTGCTGCTCACACATGGTGTGCAGATGCAGCCCGTTTACCAGGGAAAGATCAGCGTGCTCCAGCTGCTCCAGGTGGACACCCAGCCGGGAGTTGGGCGCACATGGGTCCACCGCTGCCGGCAGGCCCTTGGAGCATTGAGGGTTGATCCGCAGAGCGCAGGGCTTGTTATGCCGGACGGCCAGGGGGCCGAATGTGCGCATTTGAGAGAGGGAATTCCACACAAGCCGGTCGCTGTACTGTAAAATGTCCCCGATATTTTGATGGGTAAAAGCCGGTGAAAAGGTCTGGACCATTTTGCCGAACCGCTCCCGTCCCAGCCGGGCCTCATAAAGGCCGCTGGCCGCTACGCCGTCCAAAGTCCGGCCTAACTCCGGAAACAATGCCGGCGCCGAAAAACCCTTGATGGCCAGCAGCACGTTGCAGTTGGCGTCCTGTTTCAATGCTTCGATCGACGCCAGATTGTGCTCCAGCCGATCCAGATCCAGGATATGGCATGGTGTCTGCATCTGCCCCCTAAACTCCATTTTATTCCCACCTGTTCATCAGAATCATAACATGGTCAGACATACGGTATTATTCTGGCAAGCTGGGCATAACGGACCCAGTGCAAGGTCATAAGTGCTGCAAATGGACTCTGCACGCCGGTACAATGCCCAAACCAACGCCTCATCGGGCGGCATGTAGGACTCCAGTGGGGTCCCTGTGGCCGGCCGGAATACCGACAGCATTGGCGCTACACCCAGTTGGCACAGCAGTTCGATGCCAGCGGCAAAGGTTTCCTCCTCTTCAAATCCCAGCAGCACCGCACTGCGCACGCTGCCTGTTCTGCCCCATACGGCTACGGCGGATTTCCATGCCTGCTGGTAGGTTTCCAAGGGGATGGCGCCCTTGGCGGGCATCAACTCCAGGGCAATCTTCCGATCAAAGACCTCCACATTAAACGCAACCTCTGTAACCCCTGCCTGCCGCAGCTCCTGCAGCACGGTTTCCTGGGGAATGGGCAGCCCCATATAATAAATATCCTGGGGCCGGATGGCCTGAATGGATCTGGCCATCCGTATTACGGCATCCACATCCTCTGCCGGCAGATGGGAGCCGCCTCCGATCAGGACATGGCGGAACTGTCCGCAGCCCAGGTAGGCGTCCAGCACCTCGTAGATCTCAGCCTGGGAAAAGGGCTGCTCCGGGCCGTACAGATCGCAGAACCGGCAGCCCTTTCCACAGCTCCGCATGGCGCAGCCGCTGTAGGCAAACATACGCAGCCGGTCTGGATTGAGGTAGGCGATCTCGCCATAGCGGTGGCCGCCGCCGGTGCGCCTGCTGGCCAGGGGATCCTCCTTTTGCAGGACAACAGGCAGCAGAGGACGGCCAAACAGCGCCAGCAGACAGGGGCCGTCCTTCTGCCACTGCAGGGACAGGGGGCTGAGCTGCTCCCAAAAATTCCTGCAGGGGGCGGTGATCCACACCTGACCCCGCAGCAGCATGGTAATGGCTTCAAACTCCTCCCAGTCAACCCCGCCCTCTTGGGCGATCTGCTGCCATACCGGAGAGGAAACCTCAATCCCGCGGCACAGCAGCAGCAACTTCAGCTGCAGCAATCCGTCATAGGTGTCCACATCGCCGGGAGGCTCAGGGAGGGTCACATTGGGGTGGAGCCGCACCGTGTTTTGGAGGGTAATACAGCTGAGGGCCCGGTCAAACACCAGCTTGAACAGATAGGCGTGTGGGTCCAGGGCGCTCTCCCAGCAGAGTCCGTCGTCCCACACCTCCACCTGCCGGGAAAGCTCCCCTTCCGTACACCGATGGTGGTGCCACCGCAGATGGTCCGCCTGAGGCGGGCTGTATTCATAAATATAAAAGCTGCCCTCCGCCGTCTCCGGTGCATCGTGTCCGGGACGTGGGGCGGTAAAGGCCTCCAGATGATATTGGTGTACGCTGGGGAAGCCTTGGCCCAGTAAACTGCGGTTGAGCAGTACGGTAGAGGCCTGGAACCGGGGGTTGACCTCCATAAAGTAACATTGATCTTGGGTCAGCAGCAGATCAATCCCACAGACCCCCCGATAACCCAGCTTCCGCAGCTGCTGCCCCACCGCTATGGCTGTCTTTTTTGCCAGGGCCTGCTGTTGGGAGGTTAGCTGCCCATAGACAGAAAAATCTGCCCCTTGATAATGCATGGTGCCGTTCTGGTGGTTTATGATCTGCACGGAAGGCGGCATCAGCAGCACGGTATCCTGGTAGATGATTGCGTGAAAATTCACCGGTACGCTTTGTTCCTGATAGACCGATACGCAGTAGGGCTCTTCCGGCTGCAAGCAGACCTTGCTGCCTGATTCATCCAGATATACCGTATTGGCGCCGCCGCAGGATTCCAGCCCCTGGGCTACCCAGGCTTTGGATCCTGGAAACTGTTTTTCCAAAAGGTCCGGCTTACATTGGCTGCCGGGCAGAAGCACCCACGGCAGTACCGGAACTTGGCTCAACAAAAACCGTTTGACAGCCAGTTTTTCCTCCAGAAGCAATGTAATCCCATGGGCGTTACAGGCGAACCCGTGTTCATACAGTTCCACAGGCAGCTCCAGAAAATCCAGGGAGGCATAGTGGACAAAGCGCACTTCTGGGTCCCGGGCCAGAAAAGCCTCCATGGAGCGGCGTACAAAATCCGTATAGGCGGGTATATCCCGGTTGTGGTCCTCCCGCCGTCCGCATTCCCGTTCCCACGCCAGATTGCTGCCGGTGCCAGAGCCGAACATGGTAATGGAACCGCAAAACAGGTTCCCGGTATAGAGAATGTCCGTCTCCCGGACACCCACCCAAACATAGTGATTCTTCACTGATTTCCTCACTTCCGTTTAGAGGATAGATGCATTTTTCAGAGCCTTCCATGTCTGTATCTGCCGGTGGGCCGTTCTGCGTTGGCTGGGCGAGGACATGGGGCGCAGTACAGTCCGCAGACCCTCCCAGCACCCGCAGAGGGGCGCCTGACGGGCTACAAACTCTGTCAGAAGGCGCTGGCGGTCTGTCTGACCGGCGGCATATTGTTCCAAACAACGCTGCAATGGCCGGCGGCATACATCGCACTCCAGCAGCCCATGTTGCGGCCATTCATCTGTGTCATATTGGGCCAGATCCACCGCTGACAGCTCTGCCGGGGAAAAGCGCAGCAAAAGCCATATTAAGGCCCAGCGGGGCGGCGGCGTATACAGTCCCATTTGATGCAGCAGCCACAAAAGGGTATGGGATCTGATCTGAACGGGAAAAACTGCCGCCAGACAGCCCTGGGCCAGGCACCAGCGGACGGTCTCTTCCGCATCCCGCAGCTGCTCCGCCAGGGTGAGGAAGGGAATCCCTGCCAACACGTTGCATTGTACCCCAATGGCGTGCCGCCGGGTCAGATCCAGACAGCGCTCCACTACCTGGTCGGACAGGGGCTTGAGCAGGCACTGGTCCCTCACCCATTCCCGGGCGGACTCCAGACCAATTTCCAGAATCACCTGTTTGCCTGACAGATGGGATTTCACCAGTGCCAGCTTTTCTTCCCGCAGGGTCTCCGGGTGGGTTTCCAGGATGACGGTGCGGGCGGGGGAGGCTGCTGCCTCCGCCAGCAGCAATTCCTGGGCCGCCGGGGGCAGGCAGCTATCGTCCAGAATGCTGCCGTTGGTGGACAGCAGCAGCGTCTCAGGGCGATACCGGCAGAGCAGTTCCCGTACCTGAGCGGAAAAGGTGCGCAAATCTGTCACCTGTTGGCCGATGCCGTAATTGCACATCAGGCAGTGGCCCGCCCTGTCGTGCGGACACCGCTCCGTGGGTACGGAGAGCTCCAGAAGCCGGCCGTGGACCTTGGCCTGGCATTGCCGGCAATCCTGGGAGGGCCTTCGACTCTGGCGGCATTGCCTGGAAAGGGCCTGCATCTGCCTGATCCAATCCATATGCGTCATGTGCGATATCTATATCACCATCTCACAGGGGATCTGGCAGATAGACAAACAGATAGCCTACAAAATCCCCATTATAAAAGTATCGTTTCATTATACTACGGGGATTTATGGCAGACAAGGGCTATCCGCAAATAAAAAATAGAAAAAACTGGGGTGATATGCTACAATAAGGGCAGCTACCATATAAGGGGGTGCCATGCTGTGAGGTTGTCCAACCGGCTTTCCCAAGTGCTCCATATATCCGGCTATGTATTTTTGCTTTTGGCCATCCCTGCGGCTGTTGTTGTCTGCTTTCATATTCCCATCCTGCAATTGGCCTGTTCTGTGGATCAAACGGACTGGCCGGATTATTTCGACAGTTTGACCTCCAGCTTTATGGGGGTGTTGTTGGCCTATGTGGCTACCTCCATTACCTTTTATGCCCTCATGCGCTCCAATCTGGATCGGAAAAAGGATGAAAACCCCCGCATTGCCGGTACCATCGCACGGTATGACAAAAGAATACGGCGGCTGTTATGGCAGCAATCTTACCAATACTGTGTTCAGAAAATGCCGCTTTGATTTCACAGATGTGTCTGAATGCAATGCCACGTTCACGGTTTTTGAGGATGGTTCCTACCATTTTGCCAGCTTTCAGGGGACCGCCTTCATCTCCGCCAAATGGCGCTCTTCCCGGATGGCGAGGGATCTGCGCATTCAAAACGCCAGCTTTCAGGCGTGCCAGTTCATCGAATGCCAGCTGTCAGGTGTCCAGTTCTGGAATTGCGAATTCAGCGATTGTGTTTGGGATTCCTGCCATTTTAGCGGTGTAACCTTCATTGGCTGCGTGATAGATGACAGGGGAAAAAAGAATTTTGAAGGGTACAGCCAGGATCAAGTACAAATTTATGAGGAGGATCCCGATCTGGATCCCTGCCCCGTTTAGGTGATCATATGCATATTATCCATCTTTGTCCGTTGCGGCGCCGGGATTGCCGCCCATGTCTGAGGCTCAGGGTGCGGCCGGCCCAGCGGACCTTTGTCCACTCCACCAGGTTCAGCCTGAAAGAGGCCAGAACCAGCCCGGTTCCGGTGTTGCTTTTGGGGATCTGGCGGGGCCGCAGGCTGATTGGTTTTGCAATGGTGCGCTACCAGGCCCGGGGAGCGCCGGGGATATCCGGACCGGCCTATGAAATTGCCCGGTTTCTGATTGACCGGCGCTATCAGGGCTGTGGGTATGGTACTGCGGCATTCCGGCAGCTGCTGTCCCTGTTACGGACCTTTCCGCTGGGACCTGCCAGCGCCATGTTTCTCTTTTGCAATCAGAAAAACACCGCGGGGTGGAGCTTATACGGTGACGCCGGATTCCATCGTATGAGGGTCTTCAATACCCTGCATGAGCAGATGGCGGCCACCCGTATGGACCCATCCTCTTCCCTGTAATAAAGCCCCCTGGTGCAGTTGAATTCCTGCATCAGGGGGCTTTGCTGATGGTTCCTGTTAACAGAGCATCTGCAGCCAAGAGAGGCCCTTTGTCCCGTGGGACAGAGGGCCTCTCTCTTTTGTGCCGAAAATTCCTTGGGTACAATAGAAGTTATACCCTTTTTTCAGATGGGAGGAATTTGCAGATGAAACAGACCTATGGATACGTCCGTGTATCCACACGGGACCAGAACGAGGCCCGGCAGCTGGCCGCCATGGAGGCCTTCGGGGTAGCGGGGGACCACATTGTGGTGGAAAAGCAGTCGGGCAAGGATTTTCAGCGCCCCCGGTATCAGGCCCTAGTGCGGGCGATGGAGCCGGGGGATGTGCTGGTCATCAAGAGCATTGACCGGCTGGGCCGCAATTACGGGGAAATCCTGGAGCAGTGGGCCTACCTCACCAAAACCCTGGGGGCGGCGGTGGTGGTGCTGGACATGCCCCTGCTGGACACCCGGGAGGGGCGGGATCTGACCGGGCGGCTCATTGCCGACATTGTGCTCCAGCTGCTGAGCTATGTGGCGGAAACCGAGCGGGAGAACATCCGCCAGCGGCAGGCAGAGGGCATTGCGGCGGCCCGGGAACGGGGCATCCGGTTCGGGCGCAAACCGGTGGAGCTGCCCCAGGACTTTGAGCGGCTGGCACTGCTGTGGGAGCGGGGGGAGCTGTCCTCCCGGGCAGCAGCCAAGCAGCTGGACATGTCCTACCAGACCTTTCTCCGCCATGCCAAGGCCTTTCTTTCCCCTCAACCGCAAAAATAGGACCAGCCGGAGCTGCCCCCTCTGATGTATGGTTATTTTTTCCGTCTAAACACAGGCATTTTGTGACAAAAGGTATAGCTTTTGGAACAGGCGGATTTTCATGGTACATACCTTGCCTTCAATAACTTTATCGGCAAATTTTCCGGGAACTTAAGCACTTTTTCAAAAAATTTTAACTCGCCTATTTTGTGACAAAAATCATACTTTTTGGAACGGCTTTGACAGGATGTGACAGGAGGTGGGCCGGAATGGCGGAAACCCACGGCAGAAACACGCAATACACCACCATCAAGGCCCGTCTCTATCCCACTGCGGAGCAGGCTGTGCTGTTTGAAAAGACCTTTGGCTGCTGCCGGTACCTGTGGAATCAGATGCTGGCGGATGAGCAGCGGTTTTACAGCGAAACGGGGACCCACTATATCCCCACCCCCGCCAAATACAAGGCGGGCGCACCCTTTTTGAAAGAGGTGGACAGTCAGGCCCTCATTCAGGAGCACAACCGGCTTTCCCAGGCCTTCCGGGTGTTTTTCAGGCAGCCGGAGCGGTTTGGCTATCCCAAATTCAAGCGCAAAAAGGAGGGGCGCTCTTCCTTCACCGCCTGTAATCACGAATTTCCCTCCGGCCCTACCATTTACCTCACCAAAGAGGGCATCCGCATGACCAAGGCGGGGGTGGTCAAGGCGGTCTTTCCCCGGCGGCCCCGGAACGGGTGGGTGCTGCGGCGGATTACCGTCAGCAAAACCCTCACCGGAAAATACCATTGCAGCATTTTGTATGAGTACCCGGTCAAGCCCATCCCGCCGGTTGCCCCAACGCCCCAGCGCACCCTGGGCCTGTGCCGTTCTGCCGCCCATTTTTATGCGGCGGACAACGGCTGTCTGGCAGACCCGCCCCGCTGGCTGGAGGCGTCACAGGAAAAGCTGGCGGCCCTCCAGCGGCGGCTGGCCCGGATGGTACCCGGCTCCCGGAATTATCAGGAGGGGGTGCAGAAATACCGGCTGCTCCACGAACACATCGCCAATCAGCGGCGGGACTACATCCACAAGGAATCCCGGCGGATAGCCAACGCCTGGGACGCCGTGTGTGTGCGGGTTCCAGGGCCGTCTGAAGGCGGTGTGGGGACGGGGTTCGGGCAATTCTGTACCTGCCTGGGCTACAAGCTGGCCCGGCAGGGCAAGGCCCTGGTGGAGGTGGGGCAGAGCACTCCCACCTCCCGGCAGTGCCACAGCTGCGGCTATCTGCTGCCGGAGGGGGCGGACTACCGCCATGCCCGGTGGCGCTGCCCCTGCTGCGATACCCTCCACCAGCGGGAGGTGAACGCCGCCCGGAACATCAAACAGGCCGGGCTGCGTCAGGTCTTGTCCAGACAAAAAAGCGCATAAAGCCCTCCCGGTTGTGCGCAGCCGCCATAGATCCAGCAGCAAAACCCATGGCCGGTGGGAACGCCGGTGACTGCCCGGATTCGGGGCGGGGAGCGTTGAGCCAAGGGGATGGACTTCCGTCTCTTTCGCTCAGCGTTTCCCAGACCACGGGACGGGAAACGAGACGGCGCCCTCTTTCCTGGAGAAAGTCGGGCCGGAAGCCCCCGCACAGGGGCGTTCCTAATATTACGACAAGAAACAGGCACGAAGGAACGGGCCTGCCGGCAGCTAAGGAGGACATGATGCTGAAATTATCTCTGCTCCCCGATCAATACCTGACCATTCAGGACAACATTGTGGTGCAGCTCACCCGTGTGGCAGGGGGAAGGGCCTATCTGGCCATCAACGCCCCCCGGGAAATCCCCATTGTGCGGGGTACCCTGCTGGAACAGGAGGGGAAGCCCCGGCCATCCTGCCTCACCCCGCCGCCCCGGAAGGGGCGCCGTCCCCAGGGGGATTTGCTCTTCCGCTGGAACGACGACCGGGAACGGGCGGTTGGCGCCATGGAGCAGGTGATTGACGGGCTGGAGCGGTCGGGCATGGGGGAAGCGGCAGCCGTGCTGCGCACCCAGCTCAACCGTCTGCTGCCCACCCCCTGGGAGGAGCGGTACTCCGCCCCTTGAACAGGTTTCTGCCGGTTTGCGCAAGCCGGTTGAAATAGTCCCGTGTTTCCCCTTTGGTCTGCTGTGCGCACAGCAGAGAAAATGGGAAGCACTCCGCCCCTGTGCCTGAGGAGGACCCGAAGGCACAACCGAATCAACTTTCATTTGGAAGGAGCCAAGGAAGTATGAGAATCCAACATAACATTATGGCGATGAACGCCTATCGCAACCTGGGCGTCAACAATTCCGCCCTGGCAAAGAACCTGGAGAAGCTGTCCTCCGGCTACAAGATCAACCGGGCGGGCGACGACGCCGCCGGCCTGGCCATTTCCGAAAAGATGCGCGCCCAGATCACTGGTCTGAGTGTGGCTCAGAAGAACGCCAAAGACGGTATCTCCCTGGTGCAGACCGCCGAGGGTGCCCTCACCGAAGT